>JAHEZA010000212.1 GCA_023251335.1 Chitinophagaceae bacterium
GCTCATTGGATTAACGGTGCCACAGGCGCTACTGTTCCTTTCAGCCAGGTAGATGACGGCGCTGATTTAGTAGAAACTTCCTATCTCATGCAGGGATTATTATGCGCGCGGCAATATTTTAATTTGGATGAGGCAGCAGAAGATACTTTACGAAATAACATTAATGTTTTATGGAATGGAGTAGAATGGAATTGGTTCAGGCAAAATAATCAAAACGTTTTGTATTGGCACTGGAGTCCCAATAATGGCTGGGCCATTAATATGCAAATTGGCGGATGGGATGAAGCCCTCGTTGTGTACGCATTGGCTGCATCTTCCAATGTCGACTCTATCACTAAAATTGTTTATGATAACGGATGGGCGCGGGATGGCGCTATGAAAAACGGGAAATCTTTTCTTGGAATAAATTTGCCCCTGGGGCCTGATTATGGGGGTCCTTTATTTTTTTCGCATTATTCCTTTCTGGGAATTAACCCGCATAATTTATCTGATGCGTACGCCAATTATTGGACGCAGGATACAGCACAATCCAAAATCAATTATTTGTATTGCGTAAGCAATCCAAAAAAATATAATGGCTATAGCAATCTTTGCTGGGGGCTTACCGCAAGTGATGAACAGAATGGCTATTCGGCACATTCGCCTACCAATGATAACGGCGTTATTTCACCAACGGCAGCGATATCTTCATTACCCTACACGCCAACAGAATCCATGAATGCCCTACAGTTTTTTTATTATAAATTAGGTGATAAAATCTGGGGCGATTATGGATTTAAAGATGCTTTTAATTTGACCAATATCTGGTTTGCCGATGCTTACCTGGCAATTGACCAGGGTCCGCAGATTGTGATGATAGAAAATTACCGGACCGGATTGTTATGGAATCTTTTTATGAGTTGCCCGGAAGTAAAAAGAGGAATGAAAAAATTGGGATTTCAAAGCCCGAATTTGTAATCCGGATTGCAATTCTGTGCCGCAGATTTATAAATTAAAACCGCAACAGCATGTCATTATTATTTATTTGTTTATTAAACCTATTTGGCTTGCTTCCGGCAACAGTACCTGCCGATACCGGTGAATATTATTTTAACCGCACTTTTTTTGATAACAGCCTCATGAGTGATAATTATTTTTATAGTGATGCACAATATCAATCGCCAGGTTGGATAAAAAATGAAAACGGTCATTTACCGGTAAGTGATAAAATATTTTTTTCTCCTCCTAATTCACTTGAATTAAAATATACGTCAAACGCAAACGGTACCTGGCAGGCTGCTATAAAATTTTATCGCTGGCGCGGGAAAGATTTTATAAAGACAGGAAATAATCTATCCTTTAAATTATTTGTAGCATCGAATACGCTGCCGGATGAATTGCCCGAAATTGCTATTGCTAAAGAGGATTCTGTGGCTTCAGATTTTATTCCGCTATCTTCTTTTGTTAAAGATTTTTCACAAAACCGCTGGCTCGCCATAACTATTCCCTTAAAAGATTTTAAAAATATTTCTCTTCAAAATTCCAACGACATTGATTTTATTTTTTTTCGCCAGCACAGTAAACAAACAAAAACGCACGATTTGTATTTAGACCAGGTAGAAATAATTCCTGAAAATATTTCTTCTGAAGATTTAACGATGACGCCCTTACTAATTGCTGCCAAAGGATATGAACAACATGTCGATATCAATTGGAAAAAGATCCCCGAAACATCGCCCGTAAAATATGTAGAGATATGCAGGAGTACTGACAATAAAAATTTTATTCCCGTAGGAATTCAGTATCCTTACATGAATCGTTACAGCGATTTTACCGGAACTACAGGAAAGAAATTTTATTATAAAATTTCTTTCGTTTCAAACGATTATCGCCAATCTGAATTTTCTAATATTGTAAATGCCTCTACCCATTCACTAAGCGATAGCGCATGGCTGAATATGTTGCAGGAAGCGAACTTCCGGTATTATTGGGAAGGCGCAGAATCCAATAGCGGATTAACTTTAGAAGATATTCCAGGGCGTGCTCACATGATTGCTGCAGGCGCATCGGGCTTTGGTATGATGGCGGTTTTGGTGGGCGTAAAAAGAAACTTTATTACACGTGAAGAGTCAGTGCAACGGTTTACAAAAATTGTAAATTTTCTTCTGAAGGCTGAAAAGTTTCACGGCGCTTTTGCGCATTTTATGGATGGAAGAACGGGCAAAGTAATTCCGTATTTTGGCAAATATGATGATGGAGGCGATTTGGTAGAAACTTCTTTTCTAATACAGGGATTATTAACAGCACGACAGTTTTTTAATGCAGATAATAAACAAGAAAAGTACATTCGCGATAGCATCACCAAATTGTGGAAGGGAGTGGAATGGGATTGGTACAAGCGGTATCCCGACAGTACTTTTTTATACTGGCACTGGTCGCCTGATTATGCGTGGCACATTAACCATCGCTTCGTTGGTTTCAATGAAGCGCAAATTACTTATCTGCTCGCTATGGCCTCTCCCACTCATTCCATAAATCCTGAAATGTATTATTCAGGATGGGCGAGCCAGTCAGAATATGCACAACACTACCGGTCTGCGTGGGGCGGAACAAATGAAGGAGATAAATATTTTAATGATAATGTTTATTATGGTATCAAATTAAACGTGGGTGTTTCAAATGGCGGCCCTTTATTTTTTACGCATTATTCTTATCTCGGGTTTGATCCCCATTTTATTAATGATAGATACACCAATTATTTCGATAACAATCGTGATATCGCGCTTATCAATTATCGTTATTGTTTGGAAAACCCGAATCACTTTCCCGGATATGGCCCTGGCTGCTGGGGACTTACAGCCAGTGATGGCCCGTGGGGTTATGGGGCTAACGAACCTGTTCAAAACCGGGATAATGGAACCATCGCACCAACGGGAGCATTGAGTTCTATAGCATACACACCTGAACAATCAATCGCTGCATTTAAAAATCTTTATTATAAATATGGGAAAATCTTGTGGGGTGAATATGGTTTTCGCGATGCATTTAATTTGTCGCAAAACTGGTGCTCGCCAATTTACATGGGATTGAACCAGGCTCCAATTGTAGTGATGACAGAAAATTACCGCAGCGGTTTTATCTGGAATTTATTTATGAGCAGTCCTGAAATAAAAGAAGTAGTAAAGAAGATGTTTAAAGAAAAATAATACTGATATTATGTGTTTGGGTGGGTGCAAATGATCTGATATAACCGATTTGAACAACCTTTTGTAAAGACTATAAAGATTATTTTAGGTAGATTTGTTTTATGTATAATACTAATCAAATAATAAAGATTCTTGAAGCTGCAAAAAAGGAATTGGAAAAAAAATATCCTATTTCCGAAATGGGTTTATTTGGTTCTTTTGCGAGAGGCGATTATAATGAACATAGTGATATTGATGTATTGATTGATTTTGACGGAAGAATAGATGGGTTTGATTATATCAGAATCGCCCATCATCTTGAAGATACTTTTAAGCAAAAGATTGACCTTGTATCCCGTAAGGGAATTAAGGCAAAATATATTCCTTTTGTTGAAAATAATTTAATTCATGTCTGAAAGAGTTACTCATTTACTGGTTGATGATATTCAAAGCTCTATTAAAAATATATTGGAGTTTACAAACGGAATGACTTTAGAAGGGTATGAGTCTGATTTAAGAACAAGGTTTGCAGTCGAAAGGAATTTTGAAATTATTGGCGAAGCTGCATCCAGGATATCTGAAGATTATAAATTGAACCATCCTGAAATTGAATGGAGAATTTTAAAGGATTTTAGAAATTTTATTATCCATGAATATTTCGGCATCAACAATGAAATTGTTTGGGATACTATCCAGTTGAAACTTCCCGATTTATTGACTTCCTTTCAAAATTTATCTTAAAAAATAAGCATAAGAAGGAAACCTGGTATAAATTATTCCGTGATAAAAACTTTTTACACATGAAATCTCTAAGGGTCACTATTATTCTATCTGTCACCTTAGGAATTATTTTTGCTTTTACAAATAACCAAATTACCAGTAAAGCAACTTTTAAGGCAAATTCTGATTCTATTTCAACTGATTCTTTATTAACGCTCGTTCAAAAGCAGACCTTCCAATATTTCTGGACCGGCGCAGAACCCAACAGTGGCCTGGCTCCGGAGCGAATCAATATGGATGGTATTTATCCGCAAAATGATAAAAATGTGGTTACCACCGGTGGAAGTGGATTTGGCGTGATGGCAATTCTCACCGGAATTCATCGGGGTTTTATCACCCGCGAAGAAGGTTTGCACCAGTTAGAAAAAATTGTAAATTTTTTAGAAAAAGCAGATCGCTTTCATGGTGCATGGCCTCATTGGATTCATGGAGAAACCGGAAAAGTAAAACCTTTCAGCAAAAAAGATGACGGTGGCGATTTGGTAGAAACTGCTTTTATGGTTCAGGGGCTTTTATGTGTTCGCCAATATTTTAAAGATGGAAACAAAGAAGAAAAAAAGTTAGTAGGCAGGGTTGATAAATTATGGAAGGAAGTAGATTTTAATTGGTACCGAAATGGCCAAAATGTTTTGTATTGGCACTGGAGCCCGGATTATGGATGGCAAATGAATTTTCCGATACACGGATATAATGAGTGCCTGATAGCTTATGTTCTTGCAGCATCTTCTCCCACACATGGAGTGCCCGCGTCTGTTTATCATGAAGGCTGGGCCGAAAATGGAAAGATAAAATCCCCTTCCGGACATTTCGGGTACATATTACAGTTACATCACCAGGGAGCGCCGAATGGAGGACCGTTGTTCTGGGCGCATTATTCTTACCTCGGCCTTGACCCGCATGGATTAAAAGATGCATACGCTGATTATTGGGAAGAAAATAAGAATCAAACCTTGATTAATTATACATGGTGTGTAAAAAATTTATTGAATTATAAAGGCTACGGTACTGATAGCTGGGGACTTTCATCAAGCTATTCGGTAAAAGGATATGCAGGCCACGCGCCTTCCGAGGAAAGAGATTTAGGCGTGATAGCGCCAACAGCGGCCATTTCATCCATCCCTTATACGCCGGAAAAATCCATTGCAGCAATGAAACATTGGTATAATGACATGAAAGATAAACTGTGGGGGCCTTATGGTTTTTATGATGCGTTCAGCGAAAACGATAATTGGTATCCTCAAAAATATTTAGCGATAGACCAGGGTCCGCAGGTAGTGATGATTGAAAATTGCAGAAGCGGATTACTCTGGAAATTATTTATGAGTTGTCCTGAAATCAAAGCAGGGTTAAAAAAACTGGGATTTCAATACCAGTCTGACGCCCCACGATCAACGGGCATTCAAAAGAAGCAGATGAGAAATTAAGGAATCAGGAATAAAAAAGTGTAGGAAACTAACAAATAATTGAGTTTCTTA
>JAHEZA010000213.1 GCA_023251335.1 Chitinophagaceae bacterium
TTACATTATCCTCAAGAAGTTTTTCCAACGCATCATTTTTAGGAAAGCCATCATCATCCATCAGCCATATCCAGTCATAGCCCATTTCATACGCAATTTTTATCCCCGTGTTAAAACCGCCACCTGAGCCAATATTTTTTTGATTAAAGAATTCAATATCACTTTGCGTGGCCAGCCAGTTTACTGTATTATCAGTACTTCCATTATTGATTACGAGAATTTTATCAATATGCCTGGTTTGATTTCTTAAGGCAGTTATACATTCTGATAACAACTTCTGCCGGTTGTAGGTAACAACCACAGCGATAACTTTTTCCATTAGGGTTAACTTTGGATTTTGTTAATAAAGGATACTCTTTTCTAAACGAGAAATGAGTAAACCTTATTGTTACCCGAAATGGAATTAATTTTCTGAATTTGGAAAAACAGGAGGGTTGGTTCCTGATAGAAGTGCTGCTGTAAAAGACTTTGAGAATTGTAATGCTTCACCAATTACATGATGCATATCCATATACCTGTAAGTAGCTAATCTACCGAGAAATGAAACATTTGAAAGCATTGTTGCCTTTTGCCTATATTGATCTAATAACTTTTTATCTTGATTTAATCGTTTAGGATAATAAGGAACATCATCTTTCGTTGTTTCTTTACTAAATTCTTTGAAGACAATCGTCTTTTCGTGGTGTTCCCATGGAGTAAAATGTTTATGCTCGGCAATACGGGTGTAGGGAATATTTTCATCGCAATAATTCATTTGAGTTACGCCCTGGTAATCGCCATCATGGATGGACGATTCAAAAGTAACAGTACGATACCCCAGCCTGCCATACTCATAATTGAACCATGCATCGATGGGTCCGGTATAAAAAATGTGATCGTAACTACTAACCTCCCCTGAAGAACTAAATTTTTTATTAAGATGAATTGAAACAGAAGGATGGTCCAATAATTTCTGTATAAGGTAAGTATAACCTTCAACAGGAATTCCGGTATAGCTATTATTGTGATAATTATCGTCATAATTAAACCGCACAGGAATTCTTTTTAAAATGGAAGCCGGTAATTCAGCAGGCTCGCAGCCCCATTGCTTTTTGGTATATCCATAAAAGAATGCCTGGTACAATTCTTTTCCTATAAAACGAAGCGCTTGTTCCTCAAAATTCTTTGGTTCGATAATGGTCTTATCAGCAAGCGTGTTCAAAAATTCTCTTGCAGATTGCGGTGTAAAGGTTTGTTTGAAAAGCTGGTTTAATGTTAGGAGGTTTACCGGAAGCGAATACACATTCCCGTTATACATTGCCTTTACTCGGTGTACATAAGGCCTGAATTCAGTAAATGAATTTACAAAATCCCAGATTTCTTTCTTGTCGGTGTTAAAAATATGCGGGCCGTAGCGATGGACCATGATTCCGGTTTCTTCATCCCGTGAAGTATGGCAATTGCCCGCAATGTGATCGCGTTCTTCAAAAATATCTATACGGCAATCCAGGTTTTTTACGAGCTGATTCGCTAATACTGCTCCTGAAAAACCAGATCCTACAATAAGAAAGCGAAAAGGCATAATTAAAAATTATTTTTTATGGTGAACGATCCTTTGATACAGATATTGCCAGAACGTTGGATGATGCCATATTTTACTTTCAGATGTTCCTTTTTTGAAAACAAGTTTATTGTCCGAAATATCATCCAATGCCTTTTTTAATAATTTAATCCCTTCAGCTAACTGTAGCATTGGGTAAGTAGAAAAATTATCTTTGCCAATTATTGCGATCCTTTCCTGATACACAATATTCCCTGTATCAATTCCCTCGTCAACCAAATGAACGGTTACTCCACAATTTTCCATATCATTATTTACTAAAGCCCAATAGGCTCCATGTACGTTCCGGTATTTTGGAGTGATACCGGCATGAATATTTATAAACCTGGCGGAAATGCATTGTAAAACTTCTCTGGAAATAATTCTGGTTCCATTCACTACTACCAGTTCAGGGTTTATTTTTTGCAACAACCTGATCGTAGATTTATCATTCACCGAATTCAATTCTATAATTTTGTCCGAATCGATGTCAGTAGGGTTTAAGCCATATCCATTCAGGATTTCCCGCTTTCTTTTTGCTGAAGTCAAAGCCAGGTATTTTGAAATTGTGAACTGAAATAATATCTGCCCTGCCACTTTATTAAAACCTAATTTTTTTATTCTCTTTTTTAAAAATTCAATTCTGGGTATAGGTTTTTCTACAATGACTGCTTCGATATCGTAATCTTCTTTCAGCGAGTTGTAAACAATATTTGTCGAAGCCCCGTTTTGTGCAAGTATCAATAATCTTGTCTTCCGCATTTTATTTCATTTAGTTCCGTTGCAAGTTGTTGCATGTTTACGCTTTCGAATTGGTATTGGCTATTTAATTTTTGGAAATGACTCAATATCTGCTCCAGAAATGAAAAATTTCTTAAAATATTAATTCCAAAATTATGTGGATGCCACCATAAATGGTACACAAGTCCATTTTTTGCAGCATATTCCATACTGGTTTGTATTCTTTTTAAACGCAACTTTTCAAAAGCTGCTAACTTTTGAGTGTAGGGCCGCAAAAAACGACTGGAAGGAATGTTAAAGGGTTCTTCTTTTTGAATTTCTTTCGCAGAATAACAATTATGGCCGCTTAGATTTATATAGGCATCTAATAAGCGAAACGGACGACGAAATAAAGTACCAGAACCCTGTGTTTTAGATGAAAAAAGCCACGACTTTTCATTTCCTCTGTAAGACGTGAAACCAAGTTCTTTACATATTTTCAAGTATTCCTGATGATATTGATTGCGCGGGAAGACAAAACTTTTTAATTCGATACCCTTTTTTGACGCAATTTTTTTGGCAGCGAGAAGGTCTTCTTTAAAATCGTAAGTAGTTTGCCCTTTTTCAAGACAATAATAATGCGAAAACGTATGAGAGCCTATTTCCTGTCCACTATCAAAAATGAGTTGAATAAGCTTGGTACCGAAATGATATGGATCACTCTTTTCACTTTCACCAACCGTTTTTAGATGATCATTATAGGGAGAAAGAAAACTATTGCGATATTGAGGTTTTTTCAATGGAAGGCTTCTTAATAGTTCTTCCTTGCTGTCAAAGAACAGAAATCCCACCGTTGCAAAGGTAGCATTGATCTTGTATTTGTTGAACATTTCCAGCAGTCGTGGTATTACGGTCTGTACTCCCAGAAGATGCTCTTTATAATTTTCTAATTTTACCGCATCCCGTACGCCCCAATAGATTTCAAAATCAAGGGAAATTACCAATTTACCGTTTGCCATTGCAACAATATTAATATAAAAGTACTATAGGTAGAAATTGAAAATACTTTTATCTTCAACATCCGCGCATATAAATTTACTTTCAGTTCGTTCAAAAAATGGCAATGTATAAATTAAAACCGTTTATTTTGCCAAATTCTAAAAAAGGGTTCCTGAATATGGTGTGCGAATTTTTAAGGTTTCCAGACAAAATTATAAGAACAAAATACCGCGAGATCAATCTATTTGATATTGATGGCAAAAATATTGATAAGAAAGTAGTTGGCGAATTTGGCGAAGAATGGTTGAAATTTACCAATCATGACGATGATTTAGTGGAGAAGGGAGGAAGGGAATACTTCGATATCCTTTCTGACGACATGGTCAATAAGACAACGTATGTGTTGGATATTGGATGCGGCACCGGAAGATGGACGAAATATCTGACTTCAAAAGCTGGTTTTATTGAAGCAGTAGATCCAAGCCAGGCCATCTTTGCGGCGGATGAGTTATTGGGCAATATTAAAAACGTAAGGCTTTCGCAGGCATCTGTAGAAACGTTGCCTTTTGCAGATGAAACTTTTGATTTTGTAATGAGCATCGGAGTCTTACACCATATTCCCGATACCCGTCAAGCATTGCACGATTGCGTAAAAAAGCTAAAAAAGGGAGGCTTTTTTTTTGTATATCTTTATTACAACCTCGAAGACCGTGGCCCATTTTACACTGTGCTATTCAAAATCAGCGATCTCATCAGAAGAATTGTTAGCAGGCTTCCCGGCAAGTTAAAACATTTTGTATGTGATCTTCTCGCCATTGTTTTTTACATGCCTTTTGTTTGGGCAGGGAGGTTTTGTAAATTAATGGGATTTAATAATCTTGCAAAAAGAATGCCCCTTCACGGCTATCAAAATCGCTCATTTTTTATGATCAGAAACGACACCCTCGATCGCTTCGGAACTCGCCTTGAGCAACGATTTTCTAAAGAACAAATCACTGAAATGATGACAAGCGCAGGATTAACAGATATTATCATTAGCCCCGGAATTCCATTGTATCATGCCGTTGGAAAGAAAACATAACTGCATTGCAAAATTGAAAATAGAGTAAACGAACAAATATTTAAGATTCTTATTCTAAAATTTCCCGATAAATTTTCAGGTATTTCTTAATAGCATTGTTAAGATCGTAGTATTCCATCGCCGCATTTCTAATGGTGTCTTTATTAAAAATAATACCTTCAGCAATTTTATCCGCGATCAAATGAAATTGTTTTTCGTTCAAACTGTCGAGTACTAATCCTGAATTAGATGCTGTTACGATATCGCCAACATCGCCAACGCCCGCGTTGGTAATTACCGGTATTCCCATGGCCATTATTTCTCCGTGCTTCGTGGGTGAAGAGGATTGTTTGGAGTAGCAGGATTTTATAAAAAACGCTGAAAATTTACTTACAGATAATAAAGCCGGAACTTCGCTTCTGCTGGCTTTAGTGATTAATAATTTCATCTCAGATAAACCCGATTTTATGGCAGCATTTAAAATGGTTTCATGTTCATTGGGGGAAATAAATAAAAATTTTGCCTTCGGAATTTTATCGCTAATCATTTTAAATAATTGCATCATCTCATCAGTAAGATACCAACTCCCAATGGAACCAAGATAACTTATTATTAATTCGTCATCATTAATATTTAATGTTTTTTTTAATGCTGCCACTTTATCAGAATCTATCCGTTCGGGGTCAAATAAATCCATATCAACACTGCAGGGAATTACTTTTAAAGGAATTTGCTTTCTGAATTGTGGCCATTGTTTTATAATCTTTTCTGCGGCATAGGTAAGGCAAACAATTCCGTCAGATTTTTCAACTGCTTCGTCTTCTTTTTGTTTAAAAAACCGGTAAATTTTTTTGTAAAAAAAACTTCCGCTGTTCCATATTCTCCCATCTACGCGGCTATCAGCATAAAATTCCCTGATATCATTTAAAAATTTTACACCGTATTTTTTTTTCATCGATAACCCAATTAGTGCTGGAATTCCCGGGCGGGTATGTACCATATCAAACTTCTCCTTTTTATGAAGTTGCGCGGCTTTTTGACTGAGTTTGTAAACATCA
>JAHEZA010000214.1 GCA_023251335.1 Chitinophagaceae bacterium
ATATAATAATCAAGAAGGTGATAAATAACCGAATAATAAGCGCCAGTAGATTCCTGGTTGGTAAACACCGCAATCCCGAGATTAAGATCAGGAACCATGGCAATTTGCGACACAAAACCATCTAACGCGCCACCATGGCCTACCATCTTATATTGTTTATAATTATAAATATGAAAAGCAAGTGCATACCCACCCAAACTAATCTGACCAGGTTTTAAATCTTCGGCAGCCTTACCATAAGAAATCGGTGTAACAATTTTCCATAATTGATTTGTTGAGGATGGTGAAAAAATGGTTGAGCTGTTTGGCGCACGCCCGGAATCCAATTGTGTCACCAACCATTTTGCTATATCCGTTGCATTGGTAATAATACCACCGCAAGGTGCGCCTGCATCGCCAATCATAATATCCGGGCCATGTTCAATCACCTGAACTTTACCATCAATTCTCTGATGGCCGGTTGCTGTATTCTTTTGATTTTTAAATTCTGAAAACTTTGATAAGCTTTCAGTCATTCCAATCTTATCGAAGATTCGGGTTTTTATAAAATCCTCCCACGGCATACCAGAAACTTCACTAATCAACTCACCCGCGGTAACATATAAGACATTGTCGTAAGCATACGTAGTTCTGAAATCATGTACCAGCGGCAGGTCCGCAAGTTTCTGCGCGATCTCTTTCCGGGAAAATGTGGAAGGCGGAAACAACAGTAAGTCACCCGAATATGCACCAAGCCCGCTATGATGAACTAACATATCACGAATGGTAAGATGAGCTGTGACATAAGGATCCGACATTTTGAACCAAGGCATGTATTTGATCACCGGATCGTCCCATTTTATTTTTCCGTCTTCTACTAAAATAGCCAACGCAGTGGAAGTGAAAGCTTTACTATTAGACGCAATCGAAAATAAAGTGTGTGCGTCTATTGGTGACTGTTCCCCCAATTTTTTCACACCAAAGCCTTTCGTCAGTAACACTTTTCCATCTTTTACAATGGCGACACTCATACCCGGCACTTCAAACGTTTTTAAAACTTTTGAAATATAGTTATCAAGGTCGGGAGGAAATGAGGTTTTATTTTTTTGTCCAAAACTTACAAAGCCCGAGAACAAAAACAGTACTGATAGTAAACAAACATTTAATCTCATTTTTTTATTTTTAATTCAGATTCACATAAAATTCCTGAACTCTTTTTCTCTCTTCTTTTGCTTTTTCAGGTTCATTTAATTTATCTAACAATTGTACTCTATACAAATGGCAATCTCTTGCAAGGTAAGAATCAGGAAATGATTTCTCGATAAGGTGAATAGATTCAATGCGTTGCGAAGACCAATTGTATCTCCGTTATTTTTCAGTTTTTCTGCGTCCATGTAGTTCTGTTTCAAGTCACTTGCTATTTTATTTGTTCTGTATGCCGGCTCGGGATGCATCCTTTAAAACGTCTTTCAAGGATGTATTTCCTTTTTTCATTTGCCTTTTCGTTTGTTATAACTCTTCCTTAGATTCAAGTCCGGCACCTCTTTTTTTCTTAATGGGAGGGTTCTAATTTCTAAAACGTATAAAAAACCTAAAAAAAATCTGGGGTTTTGTGTTTATGTCATAGAACTTTCATATTTTCATGCACGAAAGTGCAATTTCTGCGGTAATTATCCGCATTGCTGCAGAAAACATTAATAGAACTGATTTAATCAAAACTGTTTAAATAAAACTTTTCAATAAACTATCACTTTAAAAAATCAATTGTTATGAGAAAAATAATGTTACTCCTATGCAGTCTGTTTTTCTGCGCGAGCCTGATGGCGCAAAGCCCCTCGAAGGTTACAGGTGTCGTGAGTTCGAAAGATGGTTCGCCCTTGCCTGCGAGTGTTACCATTAAAGGTACAAGTCGCGGCACCACCACAGACGCCGAGGGCCGATACACGCTTGAGCAGGTACCTGCTAATGCGGTATTGGTATTTACTTCAGTAAGTTTTCAGACTTATGAAATACCCGTCAACAAACGCAGTAGTGTTGATGTCTCCTTAGATTATGATGCCCAATCACTGGACGAGGTGATTGCTGTTGCCTATGGTACTTCAAAGAAAGGAACCTTTACGGGCTCGGCAGATGTCATCAATCAGAAAGAAATTAAAGATGTGCCTTCGACCTCGTTTCAACAAGCTTTGATAGGAAAAGCGGCGGGTGTGCAGGTTACACAAACTTCCGGCGAGGCTGGAAGTGTTCCTAGTATTCGTATAAGAGGTATTGGTTCTATGAATGCATCCAATGAGCCACTGTATGTTATTGACGGGGTGCCTGTCGTATCGGGAAATGCAGGCCAGATGAGCGATTATACCTATGCTACTAACAACGTCATGAATACGTTGAATCCTAATGACATTGAATCCATCACCATTTTAAAAGACGCCGCAGCTTCTTCGCTATATGGTTCGCGGGCCGCAAATGGGGTAGTGGTTGTCAATACTAAAAAGGGGAAGACAGGGAAGCCAAAAATCAATTTAACTTCTTCAATCGGATTTACACCGACATGGGCTACCGACAATTATGAGCCAGCCAATGTACAGGAGCAGGTAAATATGTTATACCAGGTGTTTTGGGATTATAATGTAACAAGCGGTGAAACAGAGGAAGTTGCAAAAAATGATGCTATAAGAAGATTGAATGGAAAATTCAACAAACATGGCTATTACTTTGAAACAGCAGGGAACACCAGGTATGAAAATGTGATGATAAAAGGGGAGACTGATGGAATTGAAAACCGTGAAGGAAAATATTATGATTGGGAGGATGCTTATTTCCGCACGGGGCAATTTCAAAATTATGACTTATCGGTAAGCGGTGGCGATCAAAATACTAAATACTTCTCATCGCTTTCGTATACCGGTGATCAGAATAGAGTAAAAGTTAATGATTTTGACCGGGTAACGGGACGTGTAAATCTTTCTCAAAAGATTGGAAAATTGTTTGAGTTCGGTTCAAATGTAAGTATTGCGAAAAGCAAACAGACAGGATATAATGATACGAGAAATCTGGGAGGAAATTATTATTTGCAAACAAGAAATTTGTTGTGGCCTTTGTATTGGCCAACAGATTATAAAACTGGCTTGCCGTGGACTGCGCGCTATGGTAGCTATGCATATAACGGGATATACTACGACGATCAATGGGAAAACAATTCTCAAACGCTTCGTATATGGGCCAATGAAAGTCTGATATTACATGTGCTTCCGGGGTTAGATATCAAATCAGTTTTTTCTTATGATAACGCAAATACAAAGGATCATATCTATTATGGACCTAACCACTACAATGGGTCAAATGATAACGGTGTCGTAAATGAAATGGTGACAAATTATAACAGGATGGTAAGCTCTAATACCATCAATTATGCAAAAGATTTTAATAAACATCACTTTGACATACTGGGAGGATTTGAAGCAGAAAAGAATTTGACTGATTACAATCGTGCTACCGGAAAGGATTTGCCATCAAGCGCTTTGCATACAGTTGCTACTGCCGGAAATTTTGAGGCAAGTGGATATTCATGGGGAAATAATATGCAATCCTATCTTTCAAGGCTGGAATATAATTATAACCAGAAATATTATGCATCTGCTTCCTTTCGCCGGGATGGGTCATCCAAGTTGGGCCCCGATACCAGATGGGGCAACTTTTGGTCGGTAGCAGGCGCATGGAGCATCAACAAAGAATCTTTTATGAGCTCTTTTAAAAATATCAGTAACCTTCGATTGCGCGCATCTTATGGTGTGAATGGAACCTTACCCATTAATAATTATGGTTGGCGGTCACTGGTTGTTTACGACGATAAATATATGGATCAGGCAGGCGGAAGTATTCAAACTATTGCAGATCCTAATCTTACCTGGGAAACAAGTTACACATCAAACATTGGCCTGGATTTCGGATTGTTCGACCAGAGGTTATATGGTACCATTGAATATTTTAATCGTGATTCTAAAAATCTTTTACAGGATGTTCCAATTTCGACAATTACCGGGTTTTCCTCGACGCTAAGAAATGTGGGCGAAATTAATAATCATGGTATAGAGCTGACCTTAGGGGGTGATATCATCCGTAATTCGAAATGGACATGGAGCGCCAGCGCAAACGCGTCATTCATTCAATCGTCAGTTACAAAACTCTACGGAGGACAGGACATAATATGGTATGATCCAACAGGCGATGATGACAGGGCTCAATATATTTATCGTGAAGGCCAATCAACACTTGCTTACTATGGATATGAATGGGCCGGTGTCGATCCGGAAAATGGAAAAAACAGGTATTACGTAAATGATCCTACAGACAAAACCGCCGGTGATTTTGTGCTCAATGGCAGGGGGGCAACTTATGATTTTAATAATGCTAACTACAAAATTGTGGGCAATGCACTTCCAAAAGTCTATGGTGGTTTTTCTACGGACGTTCATTATTCTAACTTCACGGTAGACCTGAATTTTATTTATAAGATCGGTGGATACATATATGACGGTGCATACAAAGATGTTTCGGATGATGGATATTACTGGGAAAGAATCAGGGCACAGAGTGAATACGATAACATGTGGACCGATACACATAAGGACGGAACCATTCCGCAGTTAAGTGGTAATGATTTAACAGATCCAATGCAATACAGTACCCGTCAAATGACTGACGCATCCTTCCTACGCCTGAAGAATATTACCCTGGCTTACAATATTCCGGCAAGCATTATTAATAAAGTAGGAATAACTAACGTGAGAATACATGCTACAGGAACCAACCTCCTTACTTTTTCAAAATACAAAGAAGCTGATCCCGAGGTGAATAATTATGGAACAAGAGGCTGGGAAACTCCTTACGGGAAAACATTCACATTCGGACTTGAATTAAGCTTCTAACATAAACTCAATTTAAAAGAAATTAAAACTTAGTATATGAAAAAAGTAAAAATATTAATTGCAGCCGTTTTAATCGTGATGATGGCGGGTTGCTCAAAAGATTTTCTTGATGTGACTCCAACAAATGCCGGTGAAGCAAGTGAGTCCATTCAAACTGCTGCGGATGCCAATAGAATGGTTATTGGTTTGATGAGCAATATGCTTAGCTCCGATTATTATGGCAGAAATTTTATTATGTATGCTGATGCAAAAGGAGGAGACCTGACCATTTATTCGCAGGGTCGTGGCTTAGATGCGCTGTACACGTTTAACCATGCACCTACTTCGGGATCTTACTCAGGATTTTGGGAACAGATTTATCATACCATATTACAAGCGAATAATATTATTAGTGGTATCGAAAAATTAAAAGCGGAAGGTAGTACAGAGAATTTTGACAAGTACCTGGGACAGGCGCTTACTGCAAGAGCATTGATGTATTTTGATC
>JAHEZA010000011.1 GCA_023251335.1 Chitinophagaceae bacterium
CCCGGGGATATACAGATGCATACATTCAATTTCTAAATAATTTTACCACAAGATTACCCGCAATATTGGTAAAAAACGGTATTCAACGAAAAAAGACAATCGTCTACATTTCTTATAGTCAAGTCAGAGATATTCCGAAGGAAAAATTGAATCCGATGATCCTTCCTATTACTGTTTATCATTTGAGTAATGCGATCGCGGACAGTTTTTATCTTCCCGGTGGTGCATTAAGCAGATGGGCTAAAGTGACCTCTAAAATAGGAAACGATGATTGGGCAGAAGGGAAAGGATTTATTTACCCAAGAATATATACCAATATAGTTTCTCAATTTGTGAGGACCATCAAGAAAAATAAATTAGAATTTGATTATGCCCACCTGGAAGCTTATCCTAACTGGGCATTGGATGGCCCTAAATTATATGAGATGGGCAAAATTTATTGGAATCCTAATATAAATATTGATTCATTGCGTCTCCAATTCTGCACTGATATGTTTGGGCCTGCAGCCAAAAATATGAAGAATTATTTTGATATAGTTGAAAAAATAAGTACATGGCTCAATAACCATACAGACGTTCCCACACACATGTTTAGCTATATGGGACAATTGTCTTTAGACGATACAAGAATGTTAATGGTAAGGCAAGCAAGGCAGTTTTTAGATAAAGCAGCCAAAACAGCAGGAACAACGGATGATGAAAGAAAAAGAATTGACTTTTTTTCGAATGGTTTTAAAATATCAGAAAGCTTTTTCGAACTCTATAATTCAAAAACTGTCGATCCAGCTAAGATAAATACATTAAAAAATTATTTAAAAAATACTGTCGCCGGGAATCAAATGATGTTGAATATTGCTACAGACAAGAATTTTGTAACAATAATGGATAATTTAATTGATCACATTGTGGGCAGAAAGAAGTGAGTGGTGAAGAGTGAATAGTGTCTTGTGTCAGTTGGTTGTTTCTCCTGAAATTTATGCCTGACGAATTCTTTCCTGGTGGTCCAAATTCCTAGTGATATTTCTGTTTTTTCAAAGGGCATTGAATTTTGATTATTTGTGTGTTTACTGTGAAGAAAATTTCTAACTGATACCCTATACTGTATAATGCTTAAAAAAATAAAAAACAGTTGGAATCTTTTGCAAAATATGGGTTGGCGTTATACAAAGTTTCGTATAAAGCATGAACTGTTGAGAAGAACAGGAATGTTGAAGAAAAAATTTCCCGTAAACCCTTCCTATAAACAATATATCACTTTGGAACAATGGAAAGCCCAAAGCGTAAATTTCTTTTTCAAAAACCGGGAATCATTATCATTTCATAGAAACCCCACTTCTGAAATTAACAAGAGGTTTCAAAATTTGAAAGAAGGGGAATTTGTGTTTTTTAACAGCGTCAAATTTAATATCGGGAAGGATTATGACTGGATTACCAATCCCGAAACGGGGTTTAAATATGATATACAAAAGCACTGGACGCAGATTGCCGATTTTTCCAAAGAAGCAGGAGATATTAAATACGTTTGGGAGAAATCGAGATTTTCTTATTTGTACGATGTTATTCGTTATGATTATCATTTTAATGAAGATTGTGCTGAGTTCGTTTTTTCGGAAATTTTAAATTGGATAAATTCCAATCCAATCAATTGCGGACCGAATTATCGCTGCAGCCAGGAAACTTCCTTACGTGTGTTGAATTGGACTTTTGCTTTACATTATTATTGCGATTCTCTGTTTCTTACTGATAAAGTTTTCAATAAAATTCAATTTGCTATTTACTGGCAGATGGATCACGTTTATAAGAATATTAATTTTTCAAGGATAGCTGTAAGAAACAATCATGCGATAACAGAAACATTGACACTGTATTTAACCGGTTTGTTATATCCGCAATTTCCTGATGCAGAGAAATGGAAACAAAAAGGAAAACTCTGGTATGAAGAAGAGATTGCTTATCAAATTTATGAAGATGGGACTTTCCTTCAATTCTCAATGAATTATCATCGTGTAGTAATTCAATTGCTTACATGGGCAATTGTTTTAGCAGAAAAAAATAATGAATCATTTTCGCCTGTAGTTTATGCCAGAGCTAAGAAATCGCTTGAGTTTTTAAGGATCTGTATGATTGATGAAAACGGATATTTACCTAATTATGGAGCAAACGATGGGGCTTTATTTTTCAAACTAAATGATTTAGCATTCAGAGACTACCGTCCATGTATAGACGCTTTTGCAAACGCATTGAAGGTTGATCTTTTGTTTGGGAAAAAATATGAAGATGTTGATTGGTATGGTATCGAAAATAAATCAATGGATACATGGAAACCGGATTCAGGGATTTATTCTTTTAATAAAGGCGGTTATTATATTTTTCGGGAAGCGGGTTCTCTCACTTTCATAAGGTGCGGAAATCATAAAGATCGCCCTTCACAAGCTGATAATTTGCATTTGGATGTTTGGTACAAAGGACAGAATATTTTATTGGACGCAGGAAGTTATAAATACAACACTGATGAAGAAACATTGAAATATTTTATGGGAACTGCTTCGCATAATACAGTGATGCTGGATGATCATGATCAGATGAAAAAAGGTTCAAGATTTATCTGGTACCATTGGACTCAATGCAAAAATGTTTTCTACGAGGAAACGGAAAGCACCTACAATTTTAAAGGATCGATTTTTGCCTTTGACCATGTTTCAAAAAATACAATTCACGAAAGAGAAATAATAAAAATAAAAGGGAAGCCCAAATGGGTAATTAAAGATTCCATTATTAATAAACCTTCAAAAATTTTTATGAAACAATTATGGCATTTACCTTTGCAACATTTACCAGTAAGATGGAAAAGTGTAAATGAAAATAATGAAGAAATTAAAGCCAATATTACTCAAGGATTTATTTCAGAATTGTATGGGAAAAAGGAGCTTTCTGGAAGGATTATTTTTCCAACTGTTGATAATAAAATTATAACTGAATTTGAAATTGAAGGATAATCGGTATTCAGATTAAACAAAATAAAAAACATAAATCTTAAGTTTTTGTTTGTTTACTGTTTAGTGTTGGTTTCGCAGGCATTATGAAAATATTACTTTTACATCAGTATTTTTTAGAAGAAGATGACTCCGGCGGATCAAGATGGAATGAGATGGTTAAAGTATGGACAGAGGCGGGAAATGAAGTAACTGTTTTGGCAGGAATGATACATGCCAATGGCTCTGAAAAGAGGGCCGAATATAAGAAAAAACATTTTGTTCAAAAAAAGCAGGGGAGCGTAAATGTCTGGCGTTGCCATGTTTCGGAATCGTATAATAAAAGTTTTGCGGGCCGGCTTTGGGGCTATTTTTCTTTTATGTTTTCTTCCATGTGGGCTGGCCTCTTTAAAGTAAAAGGTAAATTTGATGTAGTTGTGGTTACGTCTCCCCCACTTTTTGTAGGTTTTAGCGGCTATATCATTTCTCTCTTTAAGAAAATGCCTTTTGTGTTTGAAGTGAGGGATCTTTGGCCTGAATCGGCGATAGATACCGGTGTATTAACCAATAAATTTGTCATTAAAGTTGCTTTTGCTTTTGAAAAATTTATTTATAAAAAGGCGAAGTTGATCAATGTGCTAACTCCGGCTTTTTACAACATACTGAAAAATATAAAGCAGGTTCCTGAAGAAAAACTCACCATGATTCCAAACGCTTCGGATTTTAGCTTGTCTGAAGGGCTGCTAAAAGAATTTGACAGAGAGGCCTTTCGGCACCAAAATGATCTGGACGGTAAATTTGTGATCACTTATGTAGGCGCTCATGGCGTAGCCAATCACCTACAGCAGGTATTGATGGCCGGTAAAAAGTTGGAAGATACCAACGTGGTTTTTCTGCTGATAGGGCAGGGGATGGAAAAAGAAAAATTGAAAAAGATGGCGTTTGATATGAATGTGACGAATGTGCGGTTTATAGATTCGGTCCCCAAAAAGGAGGTGTTTAAATATATCCTTGCTTCCGAAATGGGCGCTTCGGTTCTGAAAAAAGTGGATGCATTTAAAACCGTGTATTCCAATAAAACATTCGATTACATGAGTTGCAAAAAGCCGGTGCTGATGGCCATTGACGGCGTGTCGCGACGTTTGGTTGAAGATGCCCAATGTGGCGTATACATTGAGCCTGAAAATATTGAGGAATATGATAGAAATATTAGACGGTACCTGAAGGACCGCGAACGGTTACAAAAAGAAGGTGATAACGGTTATGCATATGCGAAAATAAATTTTGACAGAAATCTTCTCGCCGAAAAATATTTACTGGAAATTAAAAATAGGGCGGCGTGTTGAATACCTCTTTAATGTTGTGATATCGTAAACAAATAAATAAACTGGATTATTGTTTTTAAAACAAAGCGATCCTTAAATAAAAATTTGCAATGATAACTTTGGCTAAATTCAAATAAAAAAAATCTGAAATGATTTATAAAGACTTCATTAAACCCGCCTTGGATTTTTTATTTTCAATGATGGCTTTTATCATTTTGTTGCCGGTCTTCTTGCTAGTTGTATTTGTATTAATGATTGCAAATCAAGGGAAGCCTTTTTTTTTTCAAAAGAGACCGGGCTTGCATGGAAAAATATTTAAAGTGATTAAATTTAAAACGATGAATGATAAGAAGGATGCATCCGGAAAGTTGTTACCCGATTCAGAGCGGATGACAAAAGTAGGGGCTTTTATTCGTAAAACCTCTTTGGATGAAATTCCACAATTGCTGAATGTAATAAAAGGAGAGATGAGTATAGCAGGCCCCCGCCCTCTCTTGTCGGAATATCTGCCACTATATAATAGCTTTCAAAAATTAAGGCATAATGTAAAGCCTGGTATTACTGGCTGGGCGCAGGTAAACGGAAGAAATGCGATTAGCTGGCAACAAAAATTTGAATACGATGTTTGGTATGTTAATAACTTATCTTTTCTTTTGGATGTAAAAATCTTTTTTAAAACGATCCAAAAAATTTTCAAAACTGAGGGAATCAGTTCACCAACTTCGCACACTATGGAAAAATTCAGCGGAAATCAATTATGATGCAAATTCCCTATCGTATATACGGAGCAAGCGGTCATTCTAAAGTGATTATAGAAATGCTTGAGAAGCAGGGCGAATGCATTGACGGATTATATGATGATGATTCCGGGAAAACCATGCTTTTTGAGTACAAGATTAGTCATGACAATTCCATATTTACATCCGGGAGTGTATACTGGATTATTGGCATCGGACATAATGGAATCAGAAAGAAGATTGCTGAAACGCATCTGTTGAACTATCAAACGGTGATAGACAAAAGCGCAAACATTTCTCAAAGAGCTTCCATAGGAAAAGGTTCAGTGATTATGCCAGGCACCACGATTAATGCATCTTCGATTCTTGGCAAACATTCAATTGTAAATACAAACGCATCTGTTGATCATGATTGTTTCTTAGGCGATTATGTACATGTTTCACCAAATGCAACGTTGTGCGGAGGAGTAACTGTTGGCGAGGGAACGCATATCGGGGCAGGAGCAGTTATCATTCCGGGAATAAAAATCGGCAAATGGGCAAAAATTGGTGCGGGCAGTATTCTAATCAAAAATATACCAGATAACGTTACTGTTGTAGGAAATCCGGGGAGGATAAACTATTATAAAATATAAATGCCCGACTGGAAAATAATAATTAATGATTTTCGATTATTATATCATTAATTTGCGTTTTAAGCTAAAACAACTTTTTAAAATAAAATTTTTATGGCATTTCTGACAAGAGAACAATTATATAAAATAGGGTTTGCTTCACTTGGCGAACATGTTTTTATATCTGATAAAGCATCTGTCCATAATTCGTCAAAAATATCAATCGGAAACTATGTGAGGATCGATGATTTTTCTGTTTTGTCTGCAGGAAATGGAGGTATTGAACTAAGTGATTTTGTACACATTGGTTGCCAAAGTTCCTTGATTGGAGAAGCAAAAATAAAATTGGGATTTTACTGTGGGCTAAGTTCAAAAGTATCTCTATATTCAAGCAATGATGATTTTTCTGGGATCTCGCTACCAGGGGTAAAAATTGTTATACCGGAAAAATTTAGAAAGCTTACTATAAAACCTATCATATTGGAAAATTATACAATTATTGGTTCTAATAGTGTAGTTCTGCCTGGAGTAACTATCGGCGAAGGCGCTGTTGTAGGGGCTCTTTCATTTGTAAGAAAAGATTGTAAGCCTTGGTTTACTTATTCAGGAAATCCTTTGAGATGCGTAAGGAGAAGAAGCCAGGAAATGTTGAAATTTATTCCGGAACTTAAAAAAATACAAGAAGCGGGTTTGATAAAATTACCACTTTATGGTATAGAATCCTGATTTAATAATCGAAATCTATAGATTACAATGAATTCTAAAATATGGCTTTCGTTACCGCACATGGGCGGTAACGAGCAGCGTTTTGTGAAAGAGGCATTCGATTCTAACTGGGTTGCTCCGTTAGGTCCCAACGTTGATAATTTTGAAGAAGATATAAGCCTTTATTTAAAAGAAGACAGCTATGTTGCAGCTCTTAGCTCAGGTACTGCAGCCATTCACCTGGCGCTAATTTTACTTCGAGTACAGCCCGGAGATGAAGTAATTTGCCAAAGCATGACATTTTCCGCTTCTGCAAATCCTATTAGGTACCTTGGAGCCACTCCCGTATTTATTGATAGCGAACGAACGACTTGGAATATGGACCCTGCATTTTTAGAAGAGGCTATTATTGATCGCTTAGCCAAAGGAACGAAACCAAAAGCGATTATCCCGGTACATTTATATGGAATGCCTGCCAGAATGGATGAAATAATAGCCATTGCGAAAAAATATGAAATTCCAATTATTGAAGATGCCGCCGAAGCATTGGGATCTTCGGTCAGTAATAAGAAGTGTGGTACTTTCGGAGAAATAGGAATTCTATCATTTAACGGTAACAAAATTATCACAACCTCTGGCGGAGGGGCATTGGTTTCAAAAAATTCAGAATATATCAAGGAAGCTACTTTCCTGGCAACGCAGGCACGCGATGCCGCGCCGCATTACCAACATTCAAAAATTGGCTACAATTACAGGTTGAGTAATATTTGTGCAGGTATCGGTCGGGGGCAGATGAAGGTGCTTCCCTTAAGAATAGACCAGCGAAGAGCTAATTTCTTTTTTTACAGAAATGAGTTGAGTGATTTGTCAGGTATTTCGTTTTTAGAAGAGCCTGAAGATTTTTATAGCAACAGGTGGTTGACAACAATTTTGATTGATCCTAATATGGGTGCCTCAAGGGAAGAAATTCGCTTAAGGCTGGAACAGGAAAATATTGAATCCAGGCCTCTCTGGAAGCCGATGCATTTGCAACCCGTATTTAAAGGCTTTCCTTTCTACGGACATGGCGTTTCAAAAGAATTGTTTGAAGACGGATTGTGCCTGCCATCAGGAAGCAACCTGGCAGAGACAGATCTGGAAAGAGTGGTAAATTGCCTTCAGAAAGTATATCGAAAATAAAATCGTCCCGCAAAATTTTTTAAAACCTTGCAATTGTCAATCGATTGCAAGGTTTTTTTGTTTGCTACAAAATCTTCAATTTCACAAAAGAATCCTTCGTTTAATTATATTACTTTTGCAAAAATTTTTTAGAGATGTGCTCAAGATAATAGACCTAATAAATTTTTGGTATGTTTATTGAAACATTTCAAATGTATAGTCCATAGAATCACAATAATTTTAAAACTTATTTTGCTAGAAGTTCTTGGTTCGTTTTAAATGTTTACAAATTTAGACCCCCAATTCGTCCTTTATGCTCGAAAGATTTTTTAAAAACAAATACGCTCCCCGGTGGATCATATTTTGTTGCGATCTGATTCTAATAACAATTTCTTTTCTATTTTCATTTTTTTTAATAAGGCATTTATTAGTAGACCTTCCAAGTGTTATCAAGTTTATACCTGCCATTGTAATTAATTTACTTGTCTTTGGAGTCTGTGTATTTTTTTTCCCTATATACCGGGGAATTATTAGGTATTCAGAAATCAACGATATTTTACGGATTATTAAATTAGCTTCTTTGCAGTTCCTAATATGGGTAACTATTTACGCGTTGGACAGCAATACAATCATTACGGGTTTTCTACCTGTTCCTTTATTAATTATTAATTTGTTCAGCGTTATCTTCCTGTTGGTGATGTTTAGACTGCTGGTGAAGGAAATATATTCTAAAGCATCTCAATCTAAAACTGGAAATATCACCAAAACAATTATTTATGGGGCTGGTGAAATGGGACAGGTAACAAAACAAGTATTGGAACAGGATATGAAAAAAAATGTAGAAGTCGTGGGATTTATTGAAGATAGCATCTCCAAAATTGGAAAAAATTTAGCGGGCCTACCAATATACAATGCTTCAAACCCTCAACTTGCCAAACTTTTTAAACAAAAACAAATCTCCCATTTATATATAGCGATTGATAAATTGTCGGTAGATAAAAAAATTGCAATATCTGATCTTTGCGCCTCTTTAAACGTCAAAATTAGCGTGATACCACATGCTAAGGACTGGCGCGGTGGGTTTTTCGAAAAGAAGCAGGTAAAAGAACTTAACATTGAAGATCTTCTTGAGCGCGATGAAATAAGTTTGCCTTTTGATATGATACAAAATATCTATCAAGATGCTACGATTATGGTCACGGGGGCAGCGGGCTCAATAGGAAGCGAGATTTGCAGGCAACTATCGAAATATAAATTTAAAAAACTCATCCTTTTAGATCAGTCCGAATCAGGACTGTTCGATCTCGAGTTTGAATTAAGAAGAAATGACCAGAAACACCTTCTCAAAGTAGAAATTGCTTCCATAAGAGACAAAGTAAAATTAAAGAAAATATATTCTTTTCATCGTCCTGATTTTGTGTTTCACGCTGCTGCCTACAAACATGTCCCTTTGATGGAGACTTTTACAAGTGAAGCGGTGCTGACCAATGTGCTTGGAACCAAGGTGATAGCCGATTTTGCCATCGAATACAAGGTTAAAAAGTTTGTAATGGTTTCCACTGATAAAGCGGTAAATCCCACGAATGTGATGGGGACAACGAAGAGGGTTTCAGAAATATATATTCAATCCTTGAGCGATCGAAAAGATTCTGAAACAGAATTTATTACTACACGTTTTGGGAATGTGCTTGGTTCTGCTGGGAGTGTAGTAGCTACATTTAAAAAACAAATAGCATCGGGAGGTCCAATAACGGTTACACATCCCGGGATCACGAGATATTTTATGACAATACCCGAAGCATCAAAATTGGTGTTGGAAGCAGGGAAGATAGGTGAGTCGGGAGATATCCTATTATTTGATATGGGCAACCCTGTAAAAATTATGGATCTTGCTAAAAGAATGATTCAACTCGCGGGGTTGAAGCCTTCAGACATTTCCATTGTTCATACCGGTTTACGGCCCGGCGAAAAAATGTATGAAGAATTGTTTAAAGATTCAGAGGAATTTGCTGAAACTTATCATCCCAGAATTTTAAGGGCAAAAAAGTCCCCACTCATGGTTTCTGAGTTTAATTCGCTCATGATCGAACTGGAACAAGCGGCCCGTTCTCATAGCAATGAAATAATTCCTTTTATTTTACGAAAATTGGTTCCCGAATTTAACGCTTCGGAAACGGAAAAGAAGCCTAAACAAATATCTGATGAGTTGACTGTGTTGGAAGAAATAAAAGCAATTTAGAACAAGGTTCATTTAGGGCGAATTATTAACAATCTTAAACTCAACTTTTGGCCAGGCACATCGATCTTGTTTGCAGTTGTAATTTTAATTTCATTTTTGCGTTTGTTGTTAAATTGGTAGTTGTTATCTCTAAACTTTAGTAGAAGGTTTTAAAATTTTAAAGATCATTTACTATCTTTCTTTTAAATTTTTTAACATTAAATAGTTTTACTTTAGGAAATCTTAATGCCTTTTATGAAAATTGTATGCCTTTCGATAATCTTTTTTCTTTTTAGTCTTGCAGTCGGTGCTCAAAATTTGTCCTTGGACTTATATGTAGGTACCTCCAATTACAGAGGTGATCTGCAGGACCAGGCGTTTTTGTTCAGCCAGTCTCATTTGGGTGGCGGTGTTGGCTTAACTTATAGATTTAATGATCACATCTATGCTAGGACATCATTGATTTTGGGCAAAATTTCTGGCAACGATAACTCCGGAAGCAACAAGAACAGGAATCTAAATTTCACTTCAGGGATAACGGAAGGAAACCTTGAGGTGTTGTATTTGGGTACACCGTTGTTGGTACATTCGTTTTCTCCTTATTTTTTTGTAGGTATTTCGGTTTATCATTTCAATCCATACACTCATGATACTCTCGCAAACAAATATTACCTAAAGCCCTTAAGTACTGAGGGAGAAGGCTTTCTAGATGGTGTAAAAAATTACAATCTTACGCAAATCGGAATACCATTTGGCGGAGGTGTAAAACTTAGTTTAAGTGAAAATATTGATGTTGGAGTTGAAATTGGATTGAGAAAGATATTTACAGATTACCTTGATGATGTAAGCACCAACTATGTAGACGAAAGCCTCTTGCTATCCAATAGAGGAGCGAAAGCAGTCGAGTTAGCCTATCGTGGAGATGAATTAAAGGGAGGGGATTTGCAATATCCCTCCTCAGGGCAGAAAAGAGGAAGCCCAAAGGCAAAAGATATGTATTATTTTACGCTGGTTTCGTTGTCTTATAGATTTGGTACATTGAATTTTTCAAAATCGCATTCTCAATGGTCATGCCCAAAAAATGTTCTTTAAAGAAGTACTATTATCTTTTTTTGAGCGTTTATAATGAAATCCATTATTGAAAAATTACCATCCTTAAGCAGTTTTAGTCTTCGTACAGGCAGGGTGAGGAGAGATTTAATTCTTCAATGAAATAAAAAACCTAACTATGAAACCCTTTTTTTTATGCCTATCAATGGTGTTGCTTGCTTTTTTCACACAGGCGCAAAATTTCCACCTAAATGTTTATGCTGGTTTTTCCAACTACCAAGGTGAACTTCAGGATAAAAGACTTTCGCTCAGTCAGGCCCATGTAGCAGGCGGCCTGGGATTTTCTTATGATATTGCTAGTCATTTCTCTATTCGGACAGGGGTTACGATTTCAAAACTTTCAGGCGATGATAAGGGTGGCCGAAATAAAGCACGTAATCTTAATTTCGCTTCGAAATTAACCGAGGCTAACGTTGGCTTGGAATATTTTATTACAGCGCCTGTTGAAGAACATTCTTTAACGCCCTATTTATTTGCCGGGGTGGCAATGTATCACTACGACCCATATACCTTCGATAGCACAGGAGCAAAATGTTTTTTGAAACCTTTAAGTACAGAAGGTGAAGGGTTTGTAGTTGGGAGGAGTAATTATAAGCTTACTCAGTTCGCTCTTCCGGTTGGTGCTGGTGTTAAGCTATCCTTGAGTGATAACGTAAATGTTGGACTTGAGGTTGGTTATAGGAAATTATTTACAGATTATCTCGATGATGTGAGCGCCACTTATGTTGACGGAGCCCAATTGCTTACAAATCGTGGCGCCAAGGCGCTGGAATTATCGTACCGAGGTGATGAATTGAAAAATGGCAATATGAATTACCCTCCATCTGGACAGAAGCGAGGCTCTCCACAAGCAAAAGATGCATATTTTTTTTCTATGCTTACCCTTTCATTCAGATTAGGAGGAGGTGGGCTGGGCGCAATGGAATACCGGTGTCCTGGTAACGTATTATAATTAGTCCATTGTTTAGTTAGATACGGCCTTAATAAAAAGCAGACATCTTTCCTAAGTATCTTTGCTTTATTATGGCGTTCAAAAATTTACATGAATTTCTCGCGGTTCTGGAAAATGACAATGAACTGATTCGGATTAAGGAATACGTGGATCCTAATTTGGAGATAGCTGAAATAACAGACCGGGTTAGTAAAAGTGGAAATGGCGGAAAGGCATTACTTTTTGAAAATACGGGATACGATTTTCCGGTATTAATGAATGCCTATGGTAGCAAAAAAAGAATGTGCCTCGCGCTGGGAGTAAACGATTTAAATGATACTGCTAAGGACATCGAAAATTTATTCAAAATACTTTCGACTCCTAAAGAAAATATCCTCGACAAACTAAAAATGTTACCCAAACTTGGCCAATTTGCAAGTTGGATGCCCAAGGTACTAAGAGGTCGCGGCGCCTGCCAACAAATAATAATGGAAGAACCTGATATCACTAAACTTCCTGTAATAACATGCTGGCCAAAAGATGGAGGTCCGTTTGTAACACTTCCGATTATTCATACAAAAGACCCTAATAATCACTCGCGAAATGTGGGCATGTACCGAATGCAGGTTTTTGGCCCAAGACTTACCGGTATGCATTGGCACAAACACAAAGTTTCCGCAAAGCATTTCAATGAATATAAAAAGTTAAATAAGCGCATGCCCGTTGCTGTGGCTTTAGGTGGTGATCCTGTATACGCTTATGCCGCAACAGCCCCTTTGCCTGAAAACGTTGATGAATTCATGCTCGCAGGATTTTTGCGGAAGAAAAAAGTGGAGCTCGTTAAATGTATTTCTCAACCTGATGTAGAAGTTCCTTCAGACGCCGATTTCATTATCGAAGGTTATGTTGACCCTGATGATGAATTAATCTGGGAAGGCCCTTTTGGTGATCATACCGGTTATTATTCTTTGCCCGACTGGTATCCAAAATTTCACATAACGGCTATTACGCATAAAAAAAATCCTATTTATCCTGCTACCATTGTTGGTATTCCGCCGCAGGAAGACGCCTGGTTGGGAAAAGCTACGGAAAGGATATTTTTAGCCCCGATAAAAATGACGATAGTTCCGGAAATTTTAGATATGGAGATGCCCGTCGAAGGAGTATTTCACAATCTGGTCATAGCTGAAACTCAGAAGGACTATGCAGGTCAGGCCCAAAAGGTGATGAATGCTATGTGGGGCGCCGGACAAATGATGTTTAATAAAATACTAGTGGTAACCTCACCAGATGGGGAGGCAAAACGAGTTAAATTAAGTGATTACGAAAGCGTAGCTAAAGAAGTTTTTAAAAATTTGAATCCTTCTACGGATATTTATTTTTCGCAGGGCCCAATGGATGTATTGGACCATAGTTGCAGTAAGATGGGTTTCGGAGGTAAAATGTGTATTGATGGTACTTTCAAATTTGAAGAAGAAAGGGATAATCATTTTTCGTCTGTGCCTCTCAGTTTTACACAACAATCAGTAAACGAACTAAAAACCCTTTTTCCTGAAGTAAAAGTTGTTAATGATTCGTTGCTTGAAAAAGAGATTCCTTGCCTGATTATTTCTATTGAAAAAAAAAGAAAGCATCACATAAAAGAATTGCACGAATCAGTTTGCAGGCTAAAGTCGACAGAAGGAATAAAAATGATCCTGTATGTTGAACATACGGTAGATGCCAATGATTTAACAGTAGCGCTATGGCGTTTTTGTAATAACCTCGATCCGAAACGCGATCATTTTATTGTAAAAAAATATTTGACAGAAAATCCAAATCAATATATTGCGTGCATCGGTTTTGATGGCACGTTAAAGACAAAACAATTTGATGATTTTTACCGGGATTGGCCTAACATAATTATTGCCGATGATAAAACCATTCATGCTGTAGATGAAAAATGGCCGAAGCTTGGATTAGGAAATTTTATTCCTTCGCCTTCATTGAAATTTAAGGGACAGATGTATGGCGAAGAAGCCATAGCCACCCAGGATCTGTTCAATAAAGAATTGTAATGCATTTATGGCTTATTCTAAATCGCCTTTGATGAAATAAGAATTCTTCTTTTTTATTGGTTTACTGTAAACGGCTATACGCCAAAGGAACTTCCGCAACCACAAGTCTTACTTGCGTTGGGGTTATTGAAAGAGAAACCTCTGGCATTTAGTCCGCTTTCCCAGTTGATAACCATATGGTTCAGATATATTAAATGGGTCGGGTTGATAGCGCACGAAATTCCTTCTATGTCATAGAGGTCATCTTTGTCTGTTTTTTCTTCAAACCCTAACAAATAGGACATTCCCGAGCAACCTCCTCCCTTTACACCTATACGCAAATATTTTCCGGAATTTTCTTTATGATCCATTAGTCTTTTTATCTCATCCAAAGCAGTTCGTGTAAATGTAACCGGAGTTTTATTGAGTATTTCCATATTTTTTATATTTTCTTTACACTAATTATAACGGAAATTCGTTTGAATTAGTAATTTGTAAATTCGATCAAATGGCGGATATCCTTATCATTGTATCCGTCTGCCACGAAATTACAATCTTTACTAAAGGAATAATTATTTTTGCTAATAAATTATAGAAATGTCAACATTTGAAACCGTGCTTGGAATTGTTCTTCTCATCTTGTTATTAGGTTTTGTATGGGTTGTTACAGAGTTAAATGCTGTAAAAAAAGAGTTGGCGCAAAAGCCTGAAAATGATCCTGAAACTTTAAAATTGCGCCTACAGGCCTATGAAAGGATTACATTGCTTACAGAAAGGATTTCTCTTCAAAACTTATTATCGCGGGTTAATAACGCCGGGTTATCATGCAGACAAATGCAGATATCTCTGATTGATTCTATTAAACAGGAATATGATTACAATATGAGTCAGCAAATATATGTGTCTCCTGAAGTATGGAGGGCTGTCAATAATCTGAAAGAGCAAAACATCTACGTGGTAAATCAATTAGCTTCTACACTTCCGGCGCACGCTACCGCTATGGATCTTAATAAGCACATAATAGATTATTTAATTAATAATTCTACTGCATCTTTGCATAACGTCGTCCTCGAAGCCATCAATTATGAAGCGAAGAAGCTAATGTAATGGCGAGATTTTGGACGATGCATTTAAGATGAAAAAAATAAAAACCGATTCGGGTATCGAAATAAAGGAAGTTTATACTTCAAAAGATTTTGATCAGCCGGTACTAATTGAACTGCCGGGCGAATTTCCATTTACAAGAGGAGTTCAAAGTGATATGTATCGTGGAAAACTATGGACGATGCGCCAGTACGCAGGTTTCAGTACTGCGGAAGAAAGCAATAATCGCTACCATTATTTGCTTTCGCAAGGTGTTAGCGGGCTTAGCGTCGCTTTTGATTTACCAACACAGATTGGTTACGATAGCGACCATCCTTTAACTGAAGGAGAGGTCGGAAAGGCAGGCGTTGCCATCGATTCAATAGAAGATATGCAAGCCCTGTTCCAAGGAATAAAACTGAAAGACGTTTCCACTTCCATGACCATCAATTCCACTGCTTTTATTTTATTGGCATTTTATGTTGCTATTGCAAAAAAGCAAGGTGCTGATCTTACTGAGTTAAAGGGGACTATTCAAAATGATATATTGAAAGAGTATGCCGCCAGGGGAACATATATTTATCCTCCGCAAGCTTCTATGCGCATTATTACTGATATTTTTGAATGGTGTAGTAAAGAACTTCCTAAATGGAATACTATCTCTATTTCGGGCTATCACATCAGGGAAGCAGGAAGCACTGCCGTGCAGGAGGTTGCTTTTACACTGAGTAATGGAAAAGCGTATGTAAAAGCAGCGGTAGAAAAAGGATTAGATATAAATGTATTTGGAAAAAGACTATCGTTCTTTTTTAATTCACATAATAACCTGTTCCAGGAAGTAGCCAAGTTTAGGGCTGCAAGAAAAATGTGGGCAGAGATGATGAAACAACTTGGGGCTACTGATGAGAAAGCTATGATGATGCGCTTCCATGCCCAAACGGGTGGAAGCACCTTAACTGCTCAGCAACCGCTAAATAATATAAGTCGTGTTACAATACAAACGCTGGCAGCTGTTCTTGGCGGAACGCAGAGCCTGCATACAAATGGCTATGATGAAGCGTTGAATTTGCCAACAGAGGAAGCAGCGTCCATTGCCTTGAGAACGCAGCAAATAGTAGCTTTTGAAAGCGGTGTTGCAGATACGGCCGATCCGTTGGCGGGAAGTTATTTTGTTGAAAGTCTTACGAAGGAAATCGAAGAAAAAGCAACAGCGTTAATCGACAAAATTGATGCTATGGGAGGTAGCATAAAGGCTATAGAAAAAGGATTTATTCAAAATGAAATTGCCCAAAGCGCTTACAATTATCAGAAGGATATCGAAGCAAAAGATAAAATAATCGTAGGGGTTAATTCGTTTCTTTCGGATACTGCAATTGCACCTCCTTCGTTTAAGATTGATGATAACATCAGAAAACTACAGATAAAGAAGTTAAAAGATTTGAAAGAAAGAAGAGATGCTTTCGCAGTGGAACTCTGTTTGAAAAAAATAAAAGATCATGCCGAAGAAAACAAAAATTTGATGCCCACCGTGATTGAAGCCGTCGAGAACTTCTGTACGCTTGGCGAAATCGCGGATGTGCTGAGGAGTGTTTTTGGCGAATACAAATAACTATTTTATGAGATTCTTAATGATATGTCTTTTTATACTTTTTGGAGCTGTTAAGATTGATGCCCAAAAATATATTTTGCTTGATAAGGAAATGTCGCAAGCTGCATTTTACACAAACGACCTTTCGGTTACCGAAAAATACAAGGGATTTTTTCCGGTGGAAGCAAAGAATATAGAAAAGTTTATAGACGTACTGCAGGAGATATCGCAAACTTTATCTTCAAATAATATTATGGAGGAGGCGAAACAATACCAAGTAGGGTGTGATAAATTTAAAGGCATCGTTGTCCATCTTGCTTCCGGAAATAGATTGGATTACGTTCTGACTTCTAATTGTGGTAGGATGAAAGTTACCATGCATCTCAGTGATGCAAAGTTAACTAATGGGAACAACGCCTATTTTATAAATGCCTGGATCAGTTACATTAAAAATGCTTTACCCCCGAAACATTAGATCCGGCTTCTTTATAATCCATTATAAAAAGTTTGTGTCTTGTTTACTTTCAAGTCTCTTAATATTGGCGATTTAGGGCTAACACTGATGCTGAAATAACGGTTAATCCCAAGAGGAGAACCGGTAATTGAGAGTT
>JAHEZA010000215.1 GCA_023251335.1 Chitinophagaceae bacterium
GAGTTATATACTATTTTTTGGATCAATGAGTTTTTCAACCCGGAGGATGCAGATACGTTTTTTGAAAATGTTTAGAAGACGTTCACGCAGATTGTGAGAGAGGTTCAAAGTTTCTCGCAGATTCTTGCAGATGTAAGAGACGCAGATTGGCGCTGATCTGATAATAAAAAAATCTGCGGAGATCTGCGAGAAATGCTGAAATTTAAAACAAACGATATGGATGAAAACGAAATTTCTTATATCATCAGGGGATGTATTTTTAAAGTTTATAATGCCATCGGTCCGGGCTTGCTTGAATCGGCCTATTGCATCGCGCTGGCCTATTAACTGCGAAAAGCCGGGCTGGAAATAAAGGAACAACTAGGATTGCCCTTTATTTATGAAGAAGTTAAATTGGACGTTGGATATCGAATTGATTTATTAGTAAATGACAAAGTAATTATTGAAGTTAAGTCAGTTGAGGCTATAGCAGATGTGTATTACAAACAGGTCTTAACTTATTTACAATTGTCGGGGTGCAAACTGGGAATTCTTGTAAATTTTAATACATCTAAAATTGACGAGGATATAAAAAGAGTGGTTAATAAACTCTAATTGTTTCTCGCAGATTACCAAAGAGGTTCACGCAGATTGGCGTTGATGAAGGCACGCAGATTATGAGAAAGTTTCACGCAGATGAGCGCGGATATAGGGCACGCATATTGACGCTGATAAGAAACTAAAAAAATCAGCGTAAATCTGCGAAAATCTGCGAGAAATGTCTTCCCGTAAATCACCAAAAAAAAGATAAGAATGAAATCAACACTAAAAGTAATGACAGTAGTGGGTACGCGACCGGAGATCATCCGCCTATCGAGGGTGATGGCGGCTTTGGATGCTTCTGAAGCCATTGATCATATCGTGGTTCATACCGGGCAAAATTATGATTATGAATTGAACCAAATATTCTTCGATGATTTAAAGATTCGTAAACCGGATCATTTTTTAAATGCTGCCGGAGCAAATGCTACAGAAACAATTGGACAGATACTGATTAAAATTGATCCTTTACTGGAGAGTGAGCAACCCGATGCCTTTTTGGTGTTGGGTGACACGAATAGTTGCCTTTGTGCCATTCCCGCGAAGAAGAGACACATTCCTATTTTCCACATGGAAGCCGGCAACCGGTGTTTTGATCAACGGGTTCCTGAAGAAACCAATAGAAAAATTGTGGATCACATTTCAGATATAAATCTTACTTATAGCGACATAGCAAGAGAATATTTACTTCGTGAAGGTTTATCTGCAGATAGGATCATTAAAACGGGGTCACCCATGTTTGAAATATTGAATCACTATATGGTTTCCATCAAATCTTCTGACGTTCTGGAAAGATTAAGTTTGAAAAAAAATCAATTTTTTGTGGTGTCGTCCCACCGGGAAGAGAATATTAACAGTGAAAAAAATTTTAAAGGGTTAATAGATAGCTTGAATTTAATAGCCGATACCTATCATTATCCCGTAATCGTAAGCACCCATCCCCGAACAAGATATATGATTGATGAAAAGAAGGTTGAAGTCCGGCCGGAAATACAGTTTTTAAAACCGCTGGGATTTAATGATTATAATGCCCTACAAATGCAGTCGTTTGCTGTGCTTTCAGATAGCGGGACTATTTCAGAAGAATCTTCAATTTTAAATTTTCGTGCGTTAAATATTCGCGATGCTCATGAAAGGCCTGAAGCGATGGAGGAGGCGTCGGTAATGATGGTTGGTTTAAATCCCGAAAGAATTATGCAGGGGCTGGTTCAGTTACAAGGTCAAAAAACAGATAAAGAAAGGAATTTCAGAAGAGTAGCAGATTACTCTGTTCCTAATGTTTCTGAGAAAGTAGTAAGGATTATTTTATCTTATGTAGACTATGTAAAAAGAGTGGTATGGGAAGTTGACTGAGAACGTTTGCCCCTGTCGTCGCTCAGAGGTTGATGCCCGACACTATTCGTCCCCTATCGGATTATATCCCATTGCGGGCTTTTTGTTTAAAAGAGAAATGTATCTGAAAAGAACGTAAAAAATATAATAAAAAGAATTAATTTTATTTGATGTTTCTTTTGGAGGCATAACGATATCTTTTAATGTTTGAATATGGTATAGTTCTTGATTTTAATTTTTTTTGAATTTGTGAATGATATCATATTTTAGTTTTCATTAAAAATTTAATCATTGTGAATACGTTATTAATCCCTTAATTAACTCAAGATCCCAAATGTTAGAACGTTTTTTTAAAACCAGGTATGCACCAAGGTGGATCATTTTTACCTGTGATCTTGCGCTGGTAACTATCTCTTTCTTGTTTTCTTTTTTTCTTGTCCGCCGGTTATTGATTGATGTATCCTCAATAACGGGTTTTCTTCCTGCGATATTTATTAATGCGGTAGTGTATCTCGTGTGTGTATTTATTTTCCCAATCTATAAAGGCATCATCAGGTATTCTGAGATCAATGATATCTTTCGCATCATCAAATTTGCAACTTTACAATTTGTTTTGTGGCTTGCTATTTATGCTGTTGATAAGAATGCAATAACTACGACTTCCGTCCCGATTGCGCTGCTAATCATCAATGCGGTCAGCGTAGTTTTTATACTTGTCATGTTCAGGCTGCTGGTTAAGGAAATATATTCCAGGGCATCACAATCTAAATCACGTGACGAGGAAAAGATCATCATTTACGGTGCAGGTGAAATGGGACAGGTGGCCAAACAGGTATTGGAACAGGGCGTTAAAAATAACATTAACGTAGTTGGTTATATTGAAGACAGTATTTCAAAAATAGGGAAGAACCTTGCGGGGCTTCCTATTTATAATGCAGCGAACCCGAATCTTGCTGCGATATTTAAAAGCAAACAAATTACGCAGCTATACATTGCTATTGATAAATTATCTGCAGACAAAAAAATAGCTATATCGGATTTATGTGCTCCGTTGAACATTAAGATCAACGTGATTCCACACGCGGAACAGTGGCGCAATGGACTTTTTGAGAAGAAGCAGGTAAAAGAATTAAATATCGAGGATCTGCTGGAGAGAGAAGCCATCAACTTACCGTTCGACATGCTTCAGACTACTTACCAGCATGCTACCATCCTGGTAACAGGGGCTGCAGGGTCTATTGGCAGTGAGATTTGCAGGCAACTATCAAGATTTACTTTTAAGAAATTAATTTTGCTGGATCAGTCTGAGTCCGGGCTATTCGATGTGGAATATGAACTCAGGAAGAAAGGAGTTAATCAACTGCTAAGTATTGAGATTGCGTCTGTGCGGGATAGCGCTAAGTTGAAAAAGATATTTTCGTTGCACAAACCTGATTTTGTTTTTCACGCGGCTGCCTACAAGCACGTTCCATTGATGGAAACATTTATGAGCGAAGCGGTGCTTACCAATGTGCTGGGTACCAAAATAGTCGCTGATCTTGCTTTTGCTTTTAAAGTGAAAAAGTTTGTAATGGTTTCAACGGATAAAGCGGTAAACCCGACTAATATCATGGGGGCCACGAAAAGAATTTCTGAAATCTACATTCAATCATTGAGTGACCGCCCGGAGTCAGAGACAGAGTTTGTAACCACCCGGTTTGGAAATGTATTGGGTTCAGCAGGAAGCGTAGTAGCTACATTTAAAAAACAAATTGCCGCCGGTGGCCCGGTCACAATTACGCATCCGGATATTACCAGATATTTTATGACCATCCCCGAAGCTTCCAAATTAGTGCTGGAAGCGGGTAAGATAGGAGAATCAGGAGATATTTTGTTGTTTGACATGGGTAATCCTGTGAGAATAATGGACCTCGCTGAAAAAATGATTCAACTTGCCGGATATAAAATATCCGAAATTCCTATTGTCAACACGGGCTTGCGTCCCGGCGAGAAAATGTATGAAGAGTTATTTAAAGACTCTGAGGAATTTGCGGAGACCTATCATCCGAGGATATTAAGAGCAAAAAAATCACCCGAATTACATCCGGATTTTATCGCCGTACTAAAGGAATTACAACTGGCGGCAACGACTCATAACAATGATATCATTCCTTTTATACTTCGGAAATTGGTTCCTGAATTTAAAACAGACATAAGCATCGGAACTCCGCTTTTAGAAAGAGAAAAAGAGAGGGGGCCTGTGCATGCCAGTGGAAATCCACCTTTAGAAAGAGAAAAGAAAAGAGCAGCGGCGAATATGTAACAGGCGGTTGTGTGGCCGGGATCCCGATCTCGAACCAGACACACCCTTGCGAATAAAACTAAGAATAAAGAAGCCTTGATAGCGAATACTGTCAAGGCTTCTTTATTTAAACTGGTGCCCGGGACTGGAATCGAACCAGCACATCCTTGCGAACGGCAGATTTTGAGTCTGCTGCGTCTACCAATTCCGCCACCCGGGCTTTCTGCATTTTGCATTTTCCTTTTTGCAACTTGCTTTTGGCTTTCGGGTGGCAATATTACGTAATCCATATAATCTGTCCAAAATGATTTTTGTAGAAATTGATTTAATACATATAATGTAAATTGCCTCCTATCAAAAGAAATTATGGATGATAAAGATTGGGCTGATAAGAGAAGGGAAAATACCGGCAGACAACCGCGTCGCACTGACTCCGGCGCAATGTAAATGGATTGAAGAAAATAAGAATGTAGCTGTCGTTGTTCAGCATTCTGCTACCAGGTGCTATTCTGACGCGGAATATATAAAAGCAGGTATTGAAATAAAAGAAACCCTGGATGATTGTGATATTCTGTTTGGCATAAAAGAAGTTCCGGTGGATATGCTGATAACCGGAAAAAAATATCTGTTTTTTTCACACACTCGTAAACTGCAAGCCTATAATCAAAAACTGATCCGCGAGATCATTAATAAAAAAATTACATTAATAGATTATGAATGCCTGGAACATGAAGACGGCACCCGGTTGATAGGCTTTGGTTTTTTTGCAGGCGTGGTAGGCGCCCACAATGGTATGATGGCGTATGGAAACCGGACCGGGAAAATTTCGCTGGGAAGAGTTTATAAGATGAAGAATTTCCAGGCCTTAATTCATAATTATTTTGAATTAAAAATACCTGAATTAAAAATAGCAGTGACGGGAAGCGGGCGCGTAGCGCATGGTATCCTTGAAATCATGAACCTCATGGAAATTCATGAGGCTGAGCCTGATGAATATAAGGCGACTCAGTTTAAATATCCTGTGTATGTACATTTAAAAGGGCAGGATCTTTACATAAATAAAGCAACAGGTAAGTATAGCCGAAAAGAATTCCATGAGCACCCGGAAAGATATGAATGCCTTTTTAGTGATTACATTTCGGAAACAGATATATTATTGAATGGTGTTTATTGGGACTCAACAATACCTCGGCTG
>JAHEZA010000216.1 GCA_023251335.1 Chitinophagaceae bacterium
ATTTTTTTCAATTCTTCCAGCTCTTGCATTGATAAATTACCGGTCGTAGTAAAGAAAGAAGCAAACTGCAAACTGGAATTGTCAAAGTAATTTTTGATAATGCCTTTAACATGTTTTGAAAAATAATCGCTCTTTTTTACCAGCGGATAATATTCCCTCGAGTTGCCAAACTGCCTGTAACCTACAAATCCCTTAAGCTGCATTCTTTTTAAAAGAGTCGCTATAGTTGTCGATGCAGGTTTGGGTTCCGGATATTTGTCAAGAATACCTTTCATAAACATCTTCCCTTCTTGCCAGATTATTTCCATTAAAATTTCTTCAGATTTTGCCAGTTTCATAATTCTACATTTTGCAACTTGATTCTACAAATGTAGAATAAACTTTAATTTCTCCAAATTTATTTTTTTTATAAATTCATTTAAACCTCTTTCTTGTCAATTGCTTTCCTTAAACTATCCTGCCACTTTTTGCGTTCATAAAACCCTATTTCTCAAAAAAATGTATTTTTACACATATTAATTTTTACTCAATGGAAATTGTACCCGGGCCTTTATTAAAAACAATTGATTCTCCCGCTGATTTAAAAAAACTGGACCGTACCCAATTGCACCAGGTATCTGACGAACTTCGTCAATATATCGTGGATGTGGTAAGCGTGCATGGCGGGCATTTTGCGGCAAGCCTCGGCGTGGTGGAACTTACCGTAGCGCTTCACTATGTTTTCAACACGCCGTATGATCAATTGGTTTGGGATGTTGGTCACCAGGCTTACGGGCATAAAATACTTACCGGGCGCAGGGATCAATTTAATACCATTCGCAAAAAAAACGGCCTGAGCGGTTTTCCTAAAAGAGCAGAAAGTGAGTACGATACATTTGGAGTAGGGCATTCATCCACTTCCATTTCCGCCGCGCTGGGGATGGCGATGGCTTCGCACTACAAAGGAGAAAAAGACAGGCAACATGTTGCTATCATAGGCGATGGCGCTATGACCGCCGGCGAAGCTTTTGAAGCAATGAATCACGCAGGTATTGAAAAAAGTAATTTGCTGATTATCTTAAACGACAATTGCATGAGCATTGATCCCAATGTGGGTGCATTAAAAGAATATCTTACTGACATCACTACGTCACTTACTTACAATAAACTTCGGGATGATTTTTGGAAGGCGCTGGGAAAACTGCCGGGCAAAACTTTTTCAAGGAAGATGGTTTCAAAAATTGAGACCTCTCTAAAGGGAATGGTGAGCAAGAGCAGCAATCTTTTTGAATCTCTCAACATCCGTTATTTCGGGCCCATTGACGGTCATAACATAACCAAGTTGGTTGATACATTAAAGGACATGAAAGAACTTCCCGGTCCAAAATTATTACACATAAAAACTGTAAAAGGGAAAGGATACGAATTAGCAGAAAAAGACCAAACCAAATGGCATGCCCCGGGCTTGTTTGATAAAATAACCGGAGAAATTTATAACAAGAAATTCGATCTCCCACAAGCGCCAAAATACCAGGATGTTTTTGGATATACCATTATTGAACTGGCAGAAAAAAATGATAAAATAATGGGCGTCACTCCGGCCATGCCAAGCGGCTGCTCCTTAAAGTTTATGATGGAACAAATGCCCAACCGCGCTTTTGACGTTGGCATTTGTGAACAACATTCCGTTACACTCAGTGCAGGGCTTGCTACCCAGGGAATGCGTGTTTTTTGCAACATTTATTCTTCATTTATGCAGCGTGCTTACGACCAGGTTATTCACGATGTTGCCATACAAAATTTACCCGTAATCTTTTGCTTAGACAGGGCCGGACTTGTAGGCGATGACGGATCTACCCACCAGGGCGCTTACGATATTGCCTATATGCGCTGCATACCCAACATGATTGTGAGTGCTCCAATGAATGAAAGTGAATTAAGAAACCTGATGTATACCGCGCAATTGGAAACGACTATAAATCCTTTTGTAATACGCTATCCGCGCGGACAGGCTGTAAAAGCTGACTGGAAAACTGAGATGAAAGAAATTAAAATCGGCACCGGGAGAAAATTAAAAGATGGGGAAGAAATGGCTATTTTATCTTTTGGCCATCCTGGAAATTTTGCTGCCGAGGCCATCAGAAACGTCAAAGCCGAAGGATTGAATCCGGCGCATTACGACATCCGTTTTGTTAAACCGCTGGATGAAAATTTGTTGCATGAAGTTTTTAAAAAGTATTCAAAAATAATTACGGTAGAGGATGGGACGATAGTGGGCGGCTTTGGTTCAGCTATTCTTGAATTTATGAATACGCACAATTATAAAGCCGATGTAAAAATATTGGGAATTCCTGACGTGATCATTGAGCACGCTTCACAAAAGCAGCAACAAGACGAAGCAGGAATTGATGCCAATCACATCGCCGAGGCCATAAGAGAATTTTCTAAAATAGACGTGAACAAAATTTTGACAAAATAACCGACACTTGCAGTTTTAAATTTGATATTAGTATTTAATACAAAACACGGGCCGGACAGTAAAACAATAAATTAATTGATTTTTTATTTCCGTTTAATCCTCTTGTAACTGAAAAATTATAAATCTTTTTTCAATCACCCGAAATCTTTCATGTCAGAAAATGATTCTTATATCAATGCCAACAAGCAATTGTGGAACAAGCGTGTCGCCCCACATCTGAGTTCCGACTTTTATGACGCGGCTTCGTTCAAAGCAGGAAAAACTTCTTTGAACGAAATAGAATTAAAAGCCCTTGGTGACATAAAAGGAAAATCATTGTTGCACTTACAATGCCATTTTGGAATGGATACCATTAGTTGGGCGCGGGAAGGAGCAGTAGTTACCGGAATAGATTTTTCTGAAGAGGCAATCAGCGCAGCAAAAACCCTGGCAGGAGAAGTAAATGTGAAAGCTAATTTTATTTGCTCCGATGTTTATAATCTTCCCAACAATCTGCATCAGCAATTTGATATTGTTTTTACCAGCTATGGTGTTATCGGCTGGCTGCCCGACCTGGACAAATGGGCGTCCATCATCAGTCATTTTTTAAAACCCGGTGGCATTTTTTTCATTGCCGAATTTCATCCGGTGTTATGGATGATGGATGATGATTTCAGTTTTTTGAAATATTCTTACTTTAATGATGATGTGATAGCGACCATATCGCAGGGAACTTATGGCGATAGGAACGCAAATATCTCGTTAGCGGAATATGGCTGGAATCACAGTTTAGATGAAGTGATCAGCAATTTATTGAAATATAATTTAGAGATCGTACAGTTTAAAGAATATCCTTTTTCGCCATACAACTGTTTTAATAATACAATTAAGGGCGAGGATGGAATGTATCGTATCAACGGGCTTAAGAATAAACTACCGATGATGTATTCACTTAAAGTAAGAAAAAAATCCTTATAGCATGATTTCTTTATAATTGCCCGCAAAAAATAAGTTTCTCCGTTATTTGTTGCTTTACTGATTTTTAATCCGCAGTAATCCTGGCAATCCACCGCAATAAAAAATATATCCATTATCTTGCAGCGATTTTTAAATTACAATCCGCAATCAACTTATGCTTCCTAAGTTTAAACGAATTCTTCTAAAGCTTTCCGGCGAATCTTTAATGGGTGATAAAAATTTTGGTCTCGATTCAGATGTCTTGTCTCAATACGCCCAGGATATAAAACTAATAACAGAACTTGGCGTTCAGGTGGCAGTTGTAATAGGCGGCGGTAATATTTACCGTGGAATGAACGAAGCCGAAACGGGTATAGAAAGAGCTCAGGGGGATTACATGGGCATGCTTGCCACCGTTATCAATGGTATGGCGCTGCAAAGTGCTTTGGAAAGAGTGGGCGTTTATACCAGGCTGCAAAGTGCAATTAAAATGGAACAAATAGCGGAGCCCTATATTCGCCGCAGGGCTATCAGGCATCTTGAAAAAGGTAGGGTCGTGATTTTTGGTGCGGGTACCGGCAATCCTTATTTTACTACTGATACGGCAGGTTCGTTGCGGGCTATTGAAATAGGTGCTGATGCTATTTTAAAAGGGACAAGGGTAGATGGAATTTATTCAGCAGATCCGGAGAAAGATAAGACGGCTAAAAAATATGAGACGATTACATTCAGTGAATGCATCTCCCGTAACTTAAAAGTAATGGATATGACAGCCTTCACGTTATGCATGGAAAATCAACTTCCCATCATAGTTTTTGATATGGACACACAAGGCACTTTATTACGCGTAATCACCGGAGAAAAAGTCGGCACTTTGGTTAATGGATAATTTTTATTATACTTGCATTTTACTGACAGGCTTATACGCTATCCCCACAACGAAAGACCCGAATAAATCCTCTGAAAATCCTTCCCACGGAATAAATATTTTTATTTCAAACACTTAAATTAAATCTTATGTGGATTTGGTGGGTTATATCGTTCGCGGTTTTAATCGCGTCGTTCATTTTTGCCTATCGGATGATAGTAAGTACTTATGATTATTTGCCTGAAGGCAAGAAACATCTTCTTGTTTTTAGAAAAAATCATACTACTGAAAACGGCTTTGTGAAAGGAGAAATGATTCGGGATTTAAAAAGCAAATTACAGGAAATGGAAGAAAATGCTTCCTTTTATGAAATACAATTCTCTAAACTACAACAGCGGTTAAAGACGTTGGAAGTTCAACAAATGAATCAACAACAGATGACTTCGAAGTCCGACGATGAAGATAACTGGAAAGATATGTATTATGAAGAAAATGAGGCAAAAGAAAAATTAGAGAACGACCTGGACAGCGCTTTGCAAAAACTTGAAGAAGCTCAAAATAAATTAAATTCACTCGAAGAAAATAAAAACACTACGATAGCCTTGCAAAGTGAATACGATGCAAGATTGAACGACATACAATCGATGCAGGAACATATTGGTACGGTCCAAAGAAGGTTAGAAGCGGCTAATGAGCGGGAAAAAGAATTAGAATTGTTGCTTGCCGCTGAGAATCATATCAAAAATCAGTATGAACAGTTAAAACATGATTTTACCCGGCTACAAATAGAGAATGATGACCTGAGAAAGCAGATAGTAGAAGCAGACAGTAGAGAAAAAGAATCCAAAAAAAGCACGGCGCACATGAACGAACTGGAAAGTAAACTTTCGCTTTATGAACAAGAAAACTCACGGATGATTGCAACACTTGAGCAAATGGTTTATCAGAATAAAGCATTGGCGACTCCAAAAACTTTTCAATAAACATTTGATAGCAGGCCTCGGCGTATTTATTTCGATCGTCAACTGATAATTTAAAAGACGCGGTTGCAACAGCATGAAAAAGGTATCGAAAGTAAGATCGCAATACACCATCCGGATCCACCTCCGCCAACTTCTTCTA
>JAHEZA010000217.1 GCA_023251335.1 Chitinophagaceae bacterium
GCGATCACCTTTCCATGATCTATGATGGCAATCCTGTCGCAAACAGCCTCGGCTTCTTCCATTGAATGAGTGGTAAGCAGTACGGCGTGGCCTTTTTCCTTTATGGCTTCAATACGTTCCCACAACTGGCGCCGTGATTGAGGATCAAGTCCTGTCGTAGGCTCATCAAGCATGGCAAGAACCGGATCGTGTATCGTGGAAACCGCCAACGAAACTCTTTGTTGCTGACCGCCGGATAACTGCCCGAATTTTTTGGAAGCTGCGTCTTCCAGTTTTATATCATGTAGGATCGCATTTAATTTTTCGGCGTTAAGCGAAATACCATAAATACCTGCAAACAGCCGGATGATCTCAGTGATAGTTAGTTCCGGTTGAAAGCTGGTTGCCTGCAACTGGACACCCATATTTGCTTTTGCATGCATGGGATGTGTTCGAATATTAAATCCGGCAACGGTAATCTCGCCTGACTGAGGTTTTAATAACCCTTCAATCGCACTTAACGTACTTGTTTTTCCGGCGCCGTTGGGGCCGAGCAACCCAAATATTTCTCCCGATTTTACTTCGAAAGATACATCCGTAACTGCCTGAAAATTTCCGTAAAAAACATTAAGGCCTTCTACCTGTAATAACGAAGAACCGTTTTGATCTTGCATCAGAGATGGTATATAGGTGATAACTGGAAGTAAATGTAAAGAAACAGTGGTAAAACCTCCAAATCCTTTTTTGATAGGTAAAAAAATTTGTACGGGTGGTAAATGTTTTAACTGAAATTCATCTCAAATTTCAATCCTTTCCAAATACATCAACACATCCATAAGATCGGACCATGATGCTTGCCATTTCTTTTTAGCATCTTCAAGTTTTTCATGATGGTCTTTGCCTAAATTGTTTTTTGTCTTAAGGTATTGATCAAGCTTGTCAAGAGATTTCTTGTTCAAAGCGTCTAATTCTTTTTTATGGTCCATATAATTGTTGTTTTAATTGTTCAAACAAAATTACGTAACATCCGTACCAATAAAACTGTCATTACCCCGCGTTTCACATGATTTTTTTCCCGTTAATACACGCCTTGTCGTGTTGTCGGATGGCCGATAAATAAAAAAGAAATGACTAATCGCTGGAAACATTTTTGAAGAATAAAAGAACTATGCTCATCACATCCACTAATTAAACATTGAATCCATTCAGCTCAGTAAACAAATGAAAATAGATGATTTTTATTTTGCATATTAATTAATATGTTATTACTTTTACAGGTCCGATGTAAAACGGACACACCTACTTCTCTCTCCACAAGCAATAAGGAAATTTTATAATTCCCCAATATCATATTGCCACCATTCTTACTGCTGATTGATTGATATTCCTAAGGAAAAAGGATTTCCCATGAAATGTTATTTACAGCATCGTGAATTAAAGCTTATTTACTTCAGCATCCCTCATTGCCGCAATGACCCTGGAAATAATTTGATTAATCTCATTGCAAATAAAAACATGCGATATCAAAAATCGGTTGAATTTTCAAACTTTAAAATAAATTAGAATGAAAACAAAAATTGTATTTCAAGCAGCTATTATCATCATTACCGGAACCCTCTTTTTTGTTTCGTGCAAAAAGAATGGCCCTTATTTTTGCAATGGCAGCGAGGTAATTATGCAAACGACCAAAGTATTTGCTACAGGGCTTAACAATCCCCGGGGGTTGACCTTTGGCCCTGATAATCATTTATATGTTGCAGAAGGTGGCATTGGTGGGTCTAATACCACCACCTGTACCCAGGTTGTGGCCCCGGTTGGTCCCTACACCGGAAGTGATAATGGCAGCAGCATTTCGCAGATAAATACTGTCGGGCATGTAATGAAGTATGTTGATAATCTCCCCTCAAGCCAAACGGCTGTAACACAGGGAAGCCTTATTAGCGGTGTCGCAGATGTTGCGTTTGTTGGACACACCTTGTATGCAGTATTGGCAGGAGCAGGATGTTCACATGGTGTGGCGGATATTCCCAATGGTGTTATAAAAGTGAATCCGAATAAATCATGGTCAATGCTCACGGATCTCAGCGCTTATCAAATGAACAATCCGGTAGCTAATTCTGAAGAGGATGATTTTGAACCGGATGGCACATGGTACAGCATGATTAATGTTAATGGCGATCTCTACGCTGTTGAACCAAATCATGGTGAAATAGTCAAGATTACAACTGGAGGAACTGTTACCAGGCTGATAGATATTTCTGCTGTAAAAGGACACATTGTTCCTACGACCCTTGCCTACAACGACGGTTACTTATATGTAGGGAACCTACATACTTTTCCTGCTATGGGAAAGTCTGCGGTTTACAAGATTAGCATGAGCGGAGAAATGGTGGATAGCATAACAGGCTTTAATGCGGTTCTGGGCGTGGCTTTTGATCAGTTGGGCGGGATGTATGTGCTGGAGAATTTTACCAACAATCCTTTCCCTACACCGGGAACAGGTGATATTATCAGGGTTGATCCGGGGGGCACAAGGCAAACCATTGTTTCAGGTTTGAATTTGCCAACTGCAATGATCTTCGGTCCTGATGAAAAATTATATGTATCTGAATGGGGTTATGGAATGCCGCCGGGCGGAGGGCAGATCTTACAAATTAGTCTGCTGTGCGATAAGATACACGGGAAACCGATGTTTTGAGAAGTGAAAAAGACTATCGGTAGAGGCTACTATAAAAGTAGCCTTTTTTGTTTCAAAAGCCAGGCGCTTTTTCGGATAAAATTATACTTTTTCGGATAAAATTATATATCGCCTTATCAAAAAAAGACAAAATATTCACCAGGCATCAGTCGGGTAGAGAAAATAGATAGATACAGTAAACGAAGAAATTTGGAGAATTCCTGTTTTCATTTATACAATAAATTAACCACCTATGTATTTAATCCATCTCGTGTTACTACAGTAATTATCTTTAGTAAATGATTACATTCATCGCTTGGATTTTTCTGTTTATATTCTGTTGGCCGCTGGCTATTTTGGCTTTGGTATTATATCCCATTGTATGGTTGTTCCTGCTGCCTTTCAGGATATTGGGCATTGCCGTGGATGGCGTGTTTAGTCTTTTAAAATCAATTATTATGCTACCTGGCAGGCTGCTAAGACGGATATAGATTTTTTTCGATAGTAGTCTCAACCATCGCCCTCCCGAAATGGCTCAGTATAAATCTTTACTTTTTTATTTTGCTTTTAAATACCCCAATAATCCGAGCCAGTCGCCAAATCTATCTATCCATGTGTCGGTTGGTATATTCTGCTTATGCATTCCAAAACCATGATCCCCTTTTTCGTAAATATGTATCTCAGCGGGCTTCTTTGCGGCAAGCCATTTTGAATACAAGTCAACACTGTGCGAAGCCAGGCCCAGCCCATCATCTGTAGCCGCAGCAACAAACAAAGGCGGCGCATCATCAGGCACCGGGCCTTGCAGTGATGGCGGCATGTAGGCATAGATCGGGGCAACAAAATCAGGACGATTTTCAGGAGTATAGTTAAAGGCTGTTGATGCGGCAACAGTGCCGCCGGCTGAGAAGCCCATGATGCCTACTTGTGCCGGGTTGATTCCATATTCCGCGGCATGTGCGCGCACATATTCTATCGCAGCCCTGCCGTCTGCAATGCAGAGAGGAATTACGGGCGCTATCTTTTTGTCAAAATCACTTTTTTTCATATTATCACTCAGTTCTTGTCCCGGGTTATCTGTTAGGCTGTGACCAAGCCGGTATTTTAAAATAAAAACTGTTACGCCTTTTTCATTAAGCCAATGCGCCACATCCGTACCTTCATGAACAATGGCCAAAATGTAGAAAGCTCCGCCCGGGCAAACAATTACCGCTGTGCCGTTCGCTTTTGACGGATCGGCCGGATATACCGTCAGCGTTGGATGCGAAACATTATAGACCAGCCCATCCTTAGTTCCTGGTTTATACACCTGTTCGTTATATGCCCACTGCTCAGAGCCAGGCGCGGCGCCATTGTATAATTGAATTACTTTTTGCTGAGCGGTTGTGCTGAAGGACGTGAGTAGCAAAAATGCTATTACTATAATTTTGTTCATAAATAGTTTTCTTTAAAAGTACGCGTTTTCATTTCAGCGTTTGATATTATCATTGGGTGAAAGATTTTAATTAAAAAGAAAGTTTGAACTATTACTTAAACGGATTGACTGTTATTTATGGTCTTTACATTCTTTCGATTGCAGCTTTTCATCTGTCGTCGACAATTAGCATATCGTGCTTCAGGAGTAGATTACAGGGCTGCATTACAGCAATGAATACGAAAGCCGATTATAATGCTTATCTTGTAGCAATGACTCCAAACACAAAAGTGCAATTCGTCTTATTTGAAACAGTCCTTTCGGCTGAACCATTCATGAAGCGGTGGAAAGAATTTAAGAGGTCCTCAAAAAGCGATACAGATGTTACCCTTCAACAATCTGACCATAATGGTGCATTCAGGTATATTGCCCAACACCGCTTTGCCAACGAGGAAGTTCAATTTGTTTTCACCAAAGAAAAACGTTCCTCCCGTGTTGCCCAGGAACTTATTCAGGCAAATAAAGCAGGCGGCTATTCAATTTTACAGGCGGAACAGCTCACGGGCGCAGCGCCCAATGAAAGAAAAATTTTTGCTTTCGTCAGCGATCCCGCAAGTGGCCTGAGTGTTTATAAAGATTTATCACGAGACGGTAAATTAAATATTTACGAACCCTATTATCAGAATTGCCAATACGCTTACATACTCGAATATTTTATAAAAAGCAAACAAGCTGAAGACCTTGTTGAGCAATTAAAGAATCTCGATACTGCCGATGCGGCGATTTACCAGGAGTGTAAAATTCCGAAAAATTCAAACGCTCCCGAAAAGGAAAAGGCGTCTTATGTGTGGCCTTCATTTTAGTGGAAAATAATCGGGTCTCTTGATTTATAAACGTTTTATTTTAATATTTTTAAAATACACTTTATCACTATGATCAGTTAGCAAAATGTATCCACTTGCCAATTCGCCGTAGTTATCGTAATCTTTAAATTTGGTCTCCGATTTTCTTTTAATAAAATCAGCGCTACCTCTTTCATAGCTTAGCACCTTCACGCCGTTTAACTAATGCTCAATGTGTTTTCCTTTAGCTATAATCCTGATATGATTCCATTGCCCGGCAGGATGTAAATGCACATTTTTGGGAGTATATAGCAAGTAGCAGGAAGCGGTTGCTGCTATATCATGTTGGTGATTTTTCACTTCGGGATGATTATAATCATCTATGATCTGGTATTCAGGGCCATTGATTACCACATCGCCTGTTTTTGAATTTTTTACTTCACCTACAAAGTATTTTAC
>JAHEZA010000218.1 GCA_023251335.1 Chitinophagaceae bacterium
TTTTTTAGGCAATCATGTTGTTATAGGAAGTAACTGTATCATTCATCCAAACGTAACTATCTATGATGATACTATTATCGGCGACCATGTGGAGATACATTCCGGAACGGTAATAGGAGGTGATGCTTTTTATTATAATACAAAGAAGAACAGGGAAAGCTGGTATAAAAAAATGCAAAGTTGTGGAACAGTAATAATTGAAAACGAAGTGGAAATAGGAGCTAACTGTACAATTGACAGAGGGGTTAGTGATACCACAATTATTGGTAGGGGCACTAAATTAGATAACCTTATCCAGGTTGGTCACGATGTGGTGATCGGAAAAAATTGTTTGATTGCATCACAGGTAGGTATTGCGGGCGGAACTGTGTTAGGTGATGGAGTTACATTGTGGGGACAGGTAGGCGTCAGTAAAACGCTTAAGATTGGTGATAACGCGGTAGTGATGGCGCAAGGTGGTGTTCCCTCAGACTTAGAGGGCAATAAAGCATATTGGGGAAGTCCTGTGCTGGAGTCTTATGCCAAAAAAAAGGAACTGGTTTATCTGAAAAGGCTTCCTGAGATTTGGGAAAAAGTGAAAAAGCTTTAGAAGTCTGATCTCTGATTTAAGGATGTCTGATTTTTTTGATGGTCATACCCATAATATCCGATATTCAAACATCATACACCTTCCGTCTTTTTATTCCGGTTCGTAATCATAAGGAAGCATATCTGCTATCTTCTTAAAGCCAAGGTATCCATTAATGACAAGATCTTCCTGGTCATAAAAAAATCCGTTTTGTTCTATAAAAAAGGTTTCATCTTTTGGAAAAATAAGCGTTGATAGCTGGAATTTTTTATCGACTGTAGAATCCATATCAAGATAAATTTTTTCAGGTTTTGCATTTGTGTAAATCAAAGCGACTTCCTGTTGGTTTGGGCGAAATGATACTATGTTTGTGCTGTCATCACTTTGATAGTTCAAGGCGCCGTAAACATCTTCAAGAGGGATGGAGTAGTCTTCCCCGGTATTTTTTACAATAAATTGAAGTTGAAAACCATCTTCCCGTAACGTTTGCCAATAAAGGCTTCGCATAAATTGCAACAAAGAACCTTTATATACCGCGGTCCTGTTTTCGTTCCAGATTTTTTCTTGCAGAGAATCACCGGACATTTGTTCAAAAAGAGGATAACCAATAAACAGATTGGTTTTGGTATTATAATAATTAGTGAAAGAGTCAATCGAAAATTTTAGTGTATAGCCCAAAGCGAAATTATCAACAATGAGCGGCTCTTTTGCAAGCACTTTTAATTTGTTGTTTTTCTTGCTAAAATAAAAGTGTAGTACTTCGGGATTTTTAATCACACATTGTTTGGCAAATTTTGTTTGACCAATAAAATTATCTGTAAAGAAAGATCCATATTTCTCCCATCCGTTTTTTACTTCGGGATTGATGACAATAGTAACTGCTTCCAAAGATTTCTGTTCGGGGTTTAATTCTATTACAAGGCTGTCGTTTAAGGAAGTAGCATGGCTAATGCGAATGGTCTCTGTTTCGTATCCTGTATAAGTGGTTGCCAATGAGTAACCGCCCTCAGGAAGATAGATGCTAAAATTTCCGGCAGAATCGGTTGCCTCACCAATAGTTGTATTTTGGGCAAATACAGAAGCTCCTTGCAATGGTAACCGTGTATTTTTGTCAATCACTTTCCCTTTTACTTTATAAAAAGAAGTTTGAGCTTTCAACGCAACCGGGCCTAATAATAAAGAAAGAATAAAAATAAAAACGACGACAAAGAGAATTTGAAAATTAGTTTTCATTCGGATGATTTTTGGTTAAAGGCTGTATTTTTCTGTCAGCTTTGAGCAAGTGTATTCTATCGTGTCATGTATCTTGGTAAATTGAAAACGCGGAAGCGCTTTCAAAATTTTACTGCTTTCAAAATATACTTTTGCCTGTGCGGTTCGTACGGTTTCCTTTGTTAGCAACGGTTTTTTGCCGGTAAATTTTGATCTAAGTGCTTCAGCCCTCCATATTAGTTCAGCCATTAACGGAGAAACTTTTTTATAGGGAGGTTTTTTATTAAAGCAGTTAGCTATCGAGGTAAATATTTCTTTGTAAGGTAAATTCTCTCCGTTTAAAATGAAACGTTGGCCGGAGATTTCGCTATTCATTAACGAGATCATTGCGCGGGCTACATCTCTTACATCCACTACGCCCGTGACGCCATCAGTGTACCATTTGAATTCCTCATACGCCTTTTTGAATATAGCCGAAGAGCCACTATCCCAATTGCCGCCGCCCAATATTAAAGTTGGATTTACAATGACTGCCTGCAAGCCTTCGCCTATACCCCGCCACACTTCCAGTTCACTCAGGTATTTTGATTTTCCGTAATTGCTGTTATTTGTTTCTTCACTCCAATTCATTTCTTCAGTTACCGTTTCTCCTTCCCTTATTCTGCCCAGAGCTGAGCCTGAACTTACATGAACTAATTTTTTTACATTGGCATCAATACAAGCATTTACGACATTGGCTGTTCCTTCAATATTCATTTTTAAAATACGCATTTTATCTTTTGGATCAAATGAAACACTGGCCGCGCTGTGGTAAACCTGCCTGATTCCCTGCATACTTTCTTCCAGTTTTATCACATCAAGAATATCGCATTGAATGACTTCAAGTTTGGGATGGGAAATTGAAATGGGCGTGGAATGATAAGTTGCTCTAACACTTTCTCCCTTGCTAAGCAATTGCGTGATAAGTTCTTTGCCAACAAGACCTGTTCCGCCTGTTACGAGTATTTTTCCGGGAATAATATTTTCAGATTGCGGATTTTCTTGTAGCATTTCGGGGTTTAGAAAAATTATTATCAGGAAAAATGTTGCATCATCCTTTCTTATTTATCAGGATAAATATAGAATCCTTTTCCCGTTTTTTTTCCTAATTCATTTCTTTTTAGCTTTTCTATTTGAATTTGAGAGGGTTCGAAACGTTTGGCCTTATCAAACGCTGCATATAAACTTTCCGTTACAGCGAGATTAATATCTATGCCAATCAGATCCATTAGTCTAAATGGCCCCATTTTAAAACCGGTAGCTTCCAAAATTTCGTCCACCTGCTCAAAGGATGCAATTCCTTCTTCCACAATTTTAAGCGATTCTAAATAGAAATGTCTTGCTACCCTGTTCACGATAAAGCCCGGGGCATCTTTGCACATTACAGGTATCTTACCCATTTGTTTACAAATATCAAAAATAGTTTTTGCCACTTCGTCATTGGTTTGAACACCTTTTACTACTTCTACCAGTTTCATAATGTACGCCGGATTAAAAAAATGCATCCCCACCACGCGTTCGGGGAAACTGATTTTTTCCTGTATGGATGAAACGGAAAATGAAGAGGTGTTAGTGGCAAAAATGACTTCTTCATTATTATATTTTGCCAACTCATTAAACAGGGAAACTTTAGCTTCCTCTTTCTCTATAATAGCTTCGATGATTACAAAGGCGTTGCAATCTTTTATGTCTTTCGTAAATTTTATATTATTGAAAATAGCTTCTTTTTCTTTTGCAGTGATTTTATTTTTATCAATTAAATACTGAAGGGTTTTTTGAATAGAAATTTTTGCATTATCAACTACAGTCCCATTTACATCATAAAGAATCGTATCAAAGCCACTTTGGGCCGCTACCTGCGCGATACCGCTGCCCATAGTTCCTGCTCCGCAAACGCAAATGGTAGTCGTCATGCTTTTATAATTGTCAGTAAACAAACAAATAAGCGTTATTCCTGTTTAGAAGAAAACTTAATTCTTCTACACCGCGCTTTCAAATTGCTTCAAAAATCTCACATCGTTTTCGCTAAAGATGCGCAAATCTTTTATCTGGTATTTAAGCATGGTAATTCTTTCGATACCCATCCCAAAAGCAAAACCGGAATATTTTTTAGAATCAATGCCGCAGTTTTCCAGCACATTTGGATGTACCATTCCACATCCCAGAATTTCTACCCATCCGGTATGCTTGCAAACGTTGCAGCCTTTGCCGCCGCAGATCAGGCAGCTAATATCCATTTCAGCGCTTGGCTCTGTAAAGGGAAAATAGGAAGGACGAAAACGAACTTTGATATCTTCACCAAACATCTCCTTCACAAAAAAATAAAGTGTTTGTTTTAAATCAGCAAATGAAACATCATCCGCAATGTATAAGCCTTCCACCTGGTGAAAAAAACAATGTGCTCTTGCACTAATGGTTTCATTGCGATACACGCGTCCCGGACAGATGATTCTGATGGGTAGTTCCCCTTTTTCCATCTCGCGCACCTGCACGCTGCTGGTATGTGTACGCAGCATCCACGCAGGATCTTGCGAAACATAAAAGGTGTCCTGCATGTCCCTGGCAGGGTGATTTTCCGGTAAGTTGAGCGCAGTAAAATTATGCCAGTCATCTTCAATCTCAGGCCCTTCGGCTATCGCAAATCCAAGCCGCTGAAAAATAGAAACAATTTTATTTCTCACGATGCTTATAGGATGCCTGCTCCCTAACGATAAAGAATCACCAGGAAGGGTAAGGTCTGTTTTATTTTTGCCTGTAGCCTCCTGGCGGTTTATTAAATTCTTAAGTTCTTCCCATTTGTTTTCAGCCAGCAGTTTCAGATCGTTAAGTGCCTGGCCCATGGCCTTCTTATTTTCCGGAGCTACATTTTTCATTTCGCCCATTAATGCTTTCACGGAACCATTGGAGCCGATAAATTGAATCCTGAAAACTTCAGCAACGTTTACATCATCGGAAGAAAAATGGTTGATGGCTTGTTTTAAATTATCTATTTGCGTAAGCAGATTTTCCATAGATGCAAAAATAAGTGAAAGAGAGTTCAGATGTAAGGTGATGGTAAAACACAAATTTATTGGTTTGCTGTGGCAGATTCTTACTTCTTCAAAACAGTTTCAAATAATTTATAAATCCTTTTGTATTCATCTGTCCAACTTGATGGATCTTCAAAATCGTGATCTTCCATTGGATAGGGCGCCAGCTCCCAATTATTTTTCCCAAGCTCAATTAATCGTTGCGTCACTTTTACAATATCCTGGAAATGTACGTTCTGATCTACCATACCATGGCACATTAATAAATGGCCTTTTAATCCATCCACGAAATAAATCGGTGAGCTTCTTTTGTAGGCAAGGCTGTCTTCGTAAGGCTTGTTTAAGATATTGGAAGTATAGCCATTGTTATAATTTGCCCAATCTGAAACGGAACGCTGGCCCGAGCCTGCAGCAAAAACATTGGGCATAGTAAACATCGCCATCAAGGTAATAAAGCCTCCATAAGAGCCTCCGTAAATGCCTATTCTTTTTGGATCCACGCCGAAAGTTTTTACCAGG
>JAHEZA010000219.1 GCA_023251335.1 Chitinophagaceae bacterium
AAAGCTGAATTACCCCATTGTGTATGCTTCCATTAAAAAAATAAAACGCGGCTACTATATAGTAAACGCTGAAATGCTGGAAGAACACCCCGGACAAACACCCGAAGGACAAATAAGCGAGTTGCATACGCGAAAACTCGAAAAGAATATTCTTGAACAACCCGAGACCTGGCTCTGGAGCCACCGGAGATGGAAACACAAAAAACCTATCGCATTAGAAGTTCCCAATTGATTTATAGTTTTCGCAACATCCGGAAATTTTTTCTTAACATATTATAGCAACCGAAGCTCCAATTGGGAATAGTTTTTGAGTTTATCTCTGTAAAAAACATTTACTATGGACAAGAGAGAAAAATTAAATGCAATGGAAAAGATGCTTCGCGAGCTGGATGATATTGTAAATAGCCAAACTTCATTGTTGAAAAAAGTGGCACAATTAGAAGCTGAAAATATAAACCTTGGGAACAGTCTTTTGGAAAAACAATTGCCGGAAATACATTCAAAAGCGGATGATACCCTTAATGTGGCTAAAACTTTAAAGGAAGAATTTACGAATTTAACCAACAAGTTTATTAAGGACAATAAATTAGACGAAGTAATATCCGAAGCATAAAGTTTTATTCATTACCGCGATATTTTAATCCTTGCAAAAACGATAAAATCGGTAGCAGGAATTTTATCAATTCCATTTTGCCTTAAAAGAGTAGCGATCTGTCCGCGGTGATAAGTCTGGTGATTAAATAAATGCAATAAAACTTCGTTTACTGGTTGCTTAAAATACTCCTTTCTTGAATTATAATAACCAAAAACGTGAGTAAGATTTTTCTCATCAGCTTCCTTTATCCATTCGTTCCATTGACTGGATGAGGATAACAGTCTTTGCGAAACCAATTCCAGGTTCTCCTCCGAATCTTTTTCCGGCAATTCAACACGTTCCTTCAATTTCACACGTTGCCACCATATCTCCTCCACTTCCGTCAAATGCACTACTGTTTTATAAATGCTTCCGAAGCTACTTCCTGTTTCTTTTTGCATGATGTTAGAAGGAACCGTTTTTAGTTTCGCCAACAAAATTTTATTTGCCCACAGATTGTATGCTCCCAATTTTTGAAGAAGTTCTTTCATTTTTTTACGCAAAGAAAAGAAGAAAAGAATATATGGGATTTTCTTTTTCACGAAACAGGTCGTGGCGTTCGTTAAAAAAAATATTCTATTTTCAAAATTTGTTGAAAATAAAAATTAACTTCAATTTCATTTCATAAAAAAATAACAATGACATCACGTAGAAAATTTTTACAAAATTCTGCTACCATTATTGGAGGTAGCGCACTGGTATCCGCAACAAGTAACAGTGCATTTGCTATTTTTAAAAACAGCATTTCCCCCAATGAGCAATTAAATGTGGGTGCAATCGGAATCAATGGAATGGGCTTCGCAGACCTTACCTCAGCTTTAAAAATTCCCGGTGTAAATGTAGTCGCATTGTGCGATGTGGATGCCAATGTGATAGCAAAAAGAATGAAAGACCTGGAAAAAATGAAAGTAGATACTTCCAAAATAAAAACATATAACGATTACCGTCAGTTGCTGGAAAATAAAGATGTAGATGTAGTAATAGTTGGAACTCCAGATCACTGGCATGCTTTGATAATGATGGATGCTTGCGCCGCTGGAAAAGATGTGTATTGCGAAAAACCTGTCGGTAACTCCATTGGCGAATGCAGGGCGATGCTAAAGGCACAACAACACTTCAATAAAGTAGTGCAGGTGGGCCAGTGGCAACGTAGCCAACAGCATTTTAAAGACGCGGTAGATTATGTGCAAAGTGGCGTGCTCGGTAACATACGTACGGTAAAAGTTTGGTGCTACCAGGGATGGATGAAACCCGGGCCTGTAGTTCCGGATACGGCACCTCCCGCCGGTGTTGATTATAAAACGTGGCTGGGACCGGCTCCCACCCGACCTTTCAACTCAAGTCGATTTCATTTCAATTTCCGGTGGTTTTGGGATTATGCAGGTGGACTTATGACGGACTGGGGCGTGCATCTTCTGGACTATGGACTGCTCGGGATGAAAGAACCTACACCCAAATCGATTGCTGCACTCGGTGGACGCTTTGCCTATCCTGATCTTTATGAAGAAACGCCTGATACGCTTACAACGCTTTATGAATTTGACAACTTCAACATGACATGGGATTCAGCCATGGGAATAGATAATGGGCCTTACAATCGCGATCACGGGATTGCTTATATCGGCAACAACGGAACTTTAATCTTAAATCGCGGCGGATGGGAAGTAATAGAAGAAAGGCAAAGTAAAAATAAAGTTAGCAAGCCGTTTGTAGCATCTTCAGATAATGGTTTAGATAAGCATTGGGAAAATTTTATTAGTGTTGTTAAATCAAGAAAAAAAGAAGAACTCCATTGCCCGGTGTCAGCCGCGGCCAATGTAGCCACGGTAGCACAGATGGGAAATATAGCCTTTAGAAGCGGCAAGAAATTAGAGTGGGATGCCGCAAAAGAAAAATTCACTGACGAATCCGTTAACAAAAAATATATGATGAAAGAATATCGCAATGGGTATAAATTGAAAAGCGTATAAGCATAACTAGATTGATGATATTTATAGGCGAACGAAAGTGGAACACCTCTTTTAGTTAAAAAAAATTCCGTTCAATTTATCAAATAAAAAAACGAATGAATCAAATTGAAATTGAAAATCTCTTTGTTATAGATATTGAGACAGTTTCTGAGAAGGAACATTTCCATTTATTAGATAAAGAATGGCAGGATCTGTGGGTTCAAAAAATAGGCAAAAACCTTCCACCGGATACAACTCCTGAAGAATATTACCCGTTGCGTGCCGCTATCCTGGCTGAGTTTGCCAAGATAGCGTGTATTAGTTTTGGCTATTTTAAAAAAGAAAATAACGAGTGGCAATTTAGAATAAAGTCCATCTGTTCAGAAAATGAAACAGATATTTTAAACAGGTTTGTTGACACTTTGAAAAATTTATACAGTAAAAATCAAAAATGGATTTTTACCGGGCATAACATTAAAGAATTTGATGTTCCTTTCTTATGCAGACGGTTGCTGGTTAATAACATTCCCATTCCTTCGTGTATTGATTTTCAAAATATGAAACCCTGGGATACACCCGTTTTGGACACACTGCATCTTTGGCGCTTTGGAGATTACAAACATTATACGTCGCTTAAATTATTGGCTGCTGTATTGAGCGTACCTTCTCCAAAAGACGATATTGATGGCAGCCAGGTAGGAGACGTTTACTGGAAAGAAAAAAAGCTGGAGCGCATTGCTGTTTATTGCGAAAAGGATGTAGCTACCGTGGCCAACCTTATGCTCAGGTTTAAGGGTTTGCCTATATTAAAAAATGAACAGATTATCTTCGTGGACAGGCTGGAACAACAAGGTCAACAGTAAATGAATAAATAAGCGTAAAACTTATTCTATACCTAACAGTAAATATTACCCGAAAAAGTTACCAATCTTTATCAGGGCTGTTGGGTGCCGGCGCTCCTTTTATTTTATGCAATTTATCTTGTAATTCTTTTTCGTTTTGCAGCAGCGATTTCAATTTTTCAATCGCATCCTGTTTTGTTATTTTAGGAGCCGTTTGCTGAGGTTCTTTGTTTTTTTCCTGATTATTTTTTTGCTGCTTCTTCTTTTGATCTTGCTTTTGATTCTGCTTTTGGTTTTGTTTCTGATTCTGATCTTGCTTTTTCTGTTCTTCTAATGCGCGTTGCAAATTTTGCCTGGCTTCTTCATCGTTCGGATTTATCACTAAAGCTTTTTTATATGCTGAAATGCACTCAGGAAGTTTTTTTGCTTTTTGGTAGGTCACACCCTTATTGTAATAAGATTTCTCCTTCACAGAACTATCAGTAGTATTGGCAATCGCATTATCATAAGACTTCACCGCTTCTTCTGGCTTATTCGTTTTATATAACGTATTCCCCAAATTATAATCAGCAGTAAAATTTTGATCGGATTTTTTTAATGCATCACGGTATTCCCTTTCAGCCGCATCATATTTATTTTCCTGGTAGGCTTTGTTTCCTTTTATTAAAGATGATTTTGCATTTTGAGAAAAGGAAGTCAGGCTTATACCTATAAAAAATAAGACAGCAATAATTCCTTTGATTTTCAATTTTCTTTTCTCAGAAAAGAAAAATTCTATTAATAACAAGATAAATGCAACAGCTAAAAAATATTGAAAATATTGTTTAAAGGCTGTGTAGGAACTATCACTAACACTGGCTTCCGTGTCAATTTTAGTTAATTGATTCTTTACATTTGACGCCATCTCATCGGTATTGGAATACAATTGGTAAAGACCATGGCCGGCCGTGGCTATTTCACTCAATTCTTTTTGATTTAGTTTGGTGATGACCGTTTCCCCTTGAGCGTCCTTTACATATTGCCCTGTAGAAGGATTCAAAATTGGCGCACCTTCCGGCGAACCAATACCAATTGTATTGATCATGATTCCTTCCTTAGCCATTTCTTTTGTTGTTTTTATCGCTTCATTATCGTGGTCTTCACCATCGCTTATTAGAAGTACTGATTTAAACGTTTTATCATTGGCATTGAATGCCGCGAAGCACATTCTTAATGCATCACTGATTACAGTACCCTGCGTAGGCACATCATCGGGCGAGGCCGATGCTAAATACATTTTCGCGGCTTCATGATCAATAGTAAGAGGCATTTGTAAATAAGCACGTCCGGCAAATATCACGAGTCCTATTTTGTCATCAGGCGAGTTGTCAATAATTTTTGAAATCAATTGCCTGGCGCGTTCAAGACGGCTCGGTCTAATATCATTGGCCAGCATACTTTTACTTACATCCAGCGCGATCATAAGATCAGTGCCTCTGCGACTTATTTTTTGCGTACCATCAGGCTTTACAAGACCCGCTACTGCAAAGGCGCAAAGCGCAAAGGCGGATGCAAATAAAATAAATTTGGTTAGGAATTTTTTGGAAGAAAATTGAGCTGTTAATTCTTTTACTAACGAAGGATCACCAATTTTTTTTGCTGTTTTTTTCTTCCATTTTACCAGCGTAACATATAAAAAAACGATTAATGGAATAGCTGCTAATGTAATAAAATATTCTATGTACTGAAAATGGATAATTTATAATTGCTAAATTAAAGACATTGGTAATTATTTACTGTTAAATAGTTGTTTATCTATTTTTTAGAACAACAGAGCATTTAACTTTTAAAGATTAACCACTTGCAGTATTTATTTTTCGCCCTTAAAGAAACCCATACCTTTTAAAATAGATTTAGAAATATGAATGCCAATTGATTTTATAT
>JAHEZA010000220.1 GCA_023251335.1 Chitinophagaceae bacterium
TAAATGGTAGAAATTATGTAGAACGAACAATAATTGCCGCCAACAAAAATGATATCGCCATTTATGCTATACATACTAATCTCGATAATGTAATTGAGGGAGTAAACAATAAAATAGCCAAAAAGATAGGGCTGCAAAATTGTAATATCTTGTTGCCAAAAGAAGGGACGCTCCAAAAATTGGTAACTTTTTCGCCAACAAAAAGTGCCGGGGCGGTGCGCAATGCGTTATTTCGGGCCGGTGCCGGAGCCATTGGAAAATATGATGAATGCAGCTTTAATTCCGAAGGTTCAGGAACGTTTAGGGCAGGCGAAGGAAGCAATCCGTTTGTGGGAGAAATTGGCGAGAGGCATCGTGAAAATGAAATCAGGATTGAAGTGATTTTTCCTTCTTTGTTACAATCCAGGGTAATTGCAGCGCTTAAAGAAGCCCACCCTTATGAAGAAGTAGCCTATTATATTCACCCGCTGGAAAATGTGCAGCAGGGCGTGGGAAGCGGTTTGGTTGGAGAGTTGAATAAAGCCGTTTCCGAAGAGCAGTTGCTGACTAATCTCAAGTTATCATTTGGTATCCCCGCAATAAAACATACCGCTTTTTTGGGAAAACAGGTCACCAAAATCGCGGTTTGCGGCGGTTCGGGAATATTCCTCCTACCCAATGCAATAGCTGCAGGCGCGCAGGTTTACATTACCGCTGATATAAAATATCACGAATATTTTGACGCAGATGGGCATATCCTGTTAGCAGACATTGGACATTACGAAAGTGAGCAATTTACTATTGATCTTTTAACTGAATTTTTACAGCAAAAATTCCCTAACTTTGCCGTCCTTAAAACGGAAATGAATACCAATCCGGTTAAATATTTTTTATAAACGGAGGTTAACAATTACAAAAATCAAAAATCATTACAATATATATGGCACAGGTTAAAGATTATTCCGTAGAAGAAAAATTGGCGTCTCTTATAAAACTTCAGAAAGTTGACAGTAAATTAGATGGTCTTCAGATATTAAAGGGTGAACTTCCTATTGAAGTGAGCGATCTTGAAGATGAGATAGCAGGCCTGAACGCCCGCCAGAACCGTATTGAGGAAGAAGTAAATGGCATTCAGCAGTTTATTGAAGAGAAGAAAACAATTATCAAGGAATCCGGAGAGTTGGTTAAAAAATATGAGAAGCAAAGCGATAATGTAAAAAACAATCGTGAGTTTGAGGCCATTAATAAAGAAATGGAAATGCAGACGCTGGAAGTGAAGCTTGCTGAAAAACATATCAAAGACGCAACTGAAGATCTGGCCACAAAAGGATCACAACTGGAACTGGCAAAAAAGGCGATTGCTGCAAAAGAAACCAACCTAAAGGCTAAGAAGAGCGAACTTGAAAAAATAATAGGCGAAACAGATAAAGAAGAAAAGCACTATAAGAAATTGGAAGAAGCTGCCAGGGCTGCAGTTGATGAAAGGCTTTTGGTAAGCTATGACAAGATTCGTAACAACTACCGAAACGGACTTGCAGTAGTGCCGGTTGAAAGAGATTCGTGTGGCGGATGCTTTAACGCGGTTCCTCCCCAAAAACAAAGTGAGGTTAAACAAAGAAAGAAAATCATTGTGTGCGAGAATTGCGGCCGTATTTTGGTGGACGATGATTTGGAGAGCACCGTAGAGGTGGAATAGGATTGATTATTCTTGCAAATTATTGGGCTAAAGGAGATCCTTTCTCCCTTTGACATCTAACCTTGATCTTTCCCTAAAAGCCAGCGTTGGTTTTATCTTTATTATTAGCCATCAGTAAACAAACAAATATCCCCTATTTATCTTTTCCTTTCATTCAAACAATCGTGCAAAGTGATTTTCTAAATGATGACGCATAGCCTTACGAAATAATTCGGGAGTTCCTTTATCTAAGATATCTACCAGTTCTTTGTGAGAAACAAATTTTCTTAAGTGTATTGGTTTTCCCAGCAAGCCGCTGTGATGCACATAATCAAAAACAGGCAATAACATTTTTTGAAATTTTTTCATGGATTCATTTCCGGTTATCTCGTATAGCTTTCCATGAAAAGCAATCTCATGGCTGATATTGAATAAATGCTTGTCCGCAATTTCAGGTTCATTCCTTACAATCTCTTTTAATTCTTCTATATCTTTATTCGTTTTTCTTTTAAAAAGAAAATCTGCCATTCCTATTTCGAGCACCAATCTTATTTCAAAAATTTCTTTTAGCGTTTCCTGGGTCAATACATGTGGATTAAGGCTTTTGCTCATGATGGCAAAAATGTCGGGACTGGTAATTACCGCGCCTTTTTTCTTTTTAGATTCCAGCAATCCCATCATCCTCAATCTCAATAAAGCTTCTCTTATTACGGTGCGGCTAACACCAAGCGTTTCGGCAAGTTCTATTTCTTTTGGGATAGAGTCACCTACCTTTAATTTCCTTTGTTGTAGAGTTTCGACTGTATGCATCCAAACTTTTACGAAAGCCAATTTGGAGAATGAAGCAGCTTGCCACTAATTACGTTTTCATTAAAAATAAAATCAAATAAAACTGTAAAACAATAATTTTATGCAAACTAAATAAAACTGAAATGAAAAAATATCTCTTTCTTTTTTTTGCTGTTTCTTTTTTTAAACCCACATTTTCACAACAACAAATCCAATGGCATCAGCCACAATTTGTTGAAGGAGTTTGTGTGTTGGATTCATTTAATATTTTTCATCGTCTTCCCATTTCGATGAAAGACAGCGTGCGAACCCCGGTTTGGGATTTATCTGAAAATACAGCCGGAGAATTTATTCATTTTAAAACATCAGCAACAGAAATTACTGTTCGATATACATTATCAAGTAAAAATTTTTCAATGCCGCACATGCCTTCAACAGGCGAAAGTGGTTTGGATTTGTTTGCAATAGATGTGAACGGAAATTGGAACTGGTCGCCGGGATATTATCATTTTGGCGATACTTGTTCTTATACTTTTAAAAATTTGTTTCTTGCGGAAAATCAAACTCATGTGGCGGATTTTTATTTGTATCTGCCTTTGTATAATTCAGTAAAATGGTTGTCTGTTGGTGTTGATGAAAAAGATTCTTTTGCTTTTGCATCAAAACGTAATGAACAGCCGATAGTGGCTTATGGAACTTCAATCTTGCAAGGTGGCGTTACTTCACGGCCGGGATTGGCCTGGACAAATATTTTAGGAAGAAGCCTTGACAGAACCGTTATCAATCTTGGCTTTTCGGGTAATGGGAGATATGAAGGGCCCGTGTTTGAACTGATGGCTAAGGTGGATGCAAAAATGTATATCCTGGATTGTATGCCCAATCTCTCAAAGGGCTATTCGCAGGAAGAAGTAAAAAATCGTTTGGTATATGGGGTCAACAAATTGCGTGAACGAGATAAGAATGTACCCATTTTATTTGTAGAACATGCCGATGGAAATCCTTCATTTTTTATGGATACTGCCCGGCTGAATGAATATCATGAAAGCAGTGTCATGATTGCAAAAATCTTTGAAGATTTTAAATTATCCGGGATAAAAAATATTTATTTATTGACTGAAAAGGAAATTGGTTTAACTATTAATTCTACGGTAGATGGTACACATCCGAATGACATCGGAATGATGCAATATGCCATTGCTTATGAGAAAAAAATAAGGGAAATATTAAATGAGCCGGTCGGCAATATTTCAACTGAAATTCCTATAGGACAATACCGTGATGGATATGACTGGAAAAAACGCCATGAGGATGTGATTGAAAATATTGAAAAAACAAATCCAACAACTTTATTAATTGGAAATTCTATTATCAATTATTGGGGCGGAAATCCGAAAGCTTCGGTAGCGAGGGGTGAAAACGCGTGGGATAAATATATGATGCCCATGAAAGTTCAGAATGCAGGGTTTGGCTGGGATAGAATTGAAAATGTTTTGTGGCGGGTCTATCACGGTGAGTTTGATGATTTCAACGGAAAAAATATTGTGCTGATGATAGGTACCAATAATTTAGGAATCAGTCCTGATGAAGAAATTATTGAGGGTTTGCAATTTTTGATCAAAGCAATCAGGCAAAGAAACCCTAATGCGAATGTCATAATGGTTGGAATTTTGCCTCGTGTAAAATCAGAAGAACATGTTGCGGCGATCAACAAAAAGATCGAAAGAATAGCGTTGCAAAATCAAATTGACTATGTTGATTTTGGGAAAGATTTTTTGATTAACGGGAAAGTGAATTCAAAATTATTTATAAGTGATGGTTTGCATCCGAATGCTGACGGATACAAGGTTTTAGGGAAGGATATCAGTGAGTTGTTGCAAAAGAAATAATAAACATTACAAGATGGGTTATTCAAAAAAAGAACTTCGGGCGCTTAAATATTTTTACAAAAATCAATTATTAAACGATACCATTCCATTTTGGTTTCCGAAAAGTATTGATGAAGAATACGGCGGGTTTTTACTAATGCGCGACAGAGATGGAAGTTTGCTGGACGATGATAAATCTGTTTGGATACAAGGACGTGCTACCTGGCTTTTGGCAACCTTGTACCATACGATAGAAAAAAAGCAGGAATGGTTGGACGGTGCAAAAAAAGGAGTTGACTTTTTATTAAATCATTGTTTTGATACAGACGGGCAAATGTTTTTTCACGTTACCCGCGATGGAAAACCAATTCGCAAGAGAAGATATTTTTTCTCTGAAACATTTGCGGTGATTGCCTTTGCTGCTTATGCAAAAGCAAGCGGCGATGAAGATATTGCAAATAAAGCAAGAGGCCTTTTTGGAAAATGTATTGCTTATGCAACAGGAGAATTGAAACTTCAGCCCAAATTTTCAGATACCCGTCCATCAAAAGGAATCGGCGTTCCGATGATCATGATGAATACCGCGCAACAATTGCGCGAAACAATCGGCGATCCCCGCTGCGATGAATGGATTGAAAAATGGATCGGGGAAATTGAAACTTACTTTGTAAAAGATGATATCAAATGTGTGATGGAACAAGTAGCCCCTGATGGAAGTATTATTGATCATATTGACGGAAGAACGTTGAATCCGGGACACGCGATTGAGGGCGCATGGTTTATTCTTCATGAAGCAAAATACAGAAATAATGATCCGCATTTAATTGATTTGGGTTGCAAAATGTTGGATTATATGTGGGAGCGGGGCTGGGATAAAGAATACGGCGGTATTCTATATTTCAGGGACGTTTATCATAAACCGGTGCAGGAATATTGGCAGGACATGAAATTCTGGTGGCCACAAAATGAAGCGATTATAGCAACCCTGCTGGCTTACACACTAACGGGGGCTAAAAAATATAAAGAATGGCAT
>JAHEZA010000221.1 GCA_023251335.1 Chitinophagaceae bacterium
TGAAATAATTTTTTATCATTGTCTGAACTGTGATTTATATGGTTAAATGATTCCTATGATTGCTGAAAACTTAAAATAAACTATTCGCTTTTCAACAGTAAACAAATAAAAACCTTGAATTTTCATTTTCTAATTTTTCATTTTTCATTTTTCATTTTTTGCATTTGCGTATTGATTGTTTTTGCAGAGACGCAATGCATTGGGTCTCTACTCTGTTCGCAGCGATTTCACCGGATTCGCTCTCGCTGTTTTGATGGCACGATACGCAACCGTTATCCACGCAATAATTACAGAACTGGTAATCGCCAATAAAAAAACAGAAACGCCTAATGGAATTCTATAGGTATAGTTCTGCAACCATTTATTCATAATAAAATATGCAACCGGCGCCGCAATGACAAAGGCAATAATGATGAGTAGTGTAAATTCTTTTGAAAGTAAATAGACAATATTACGTGCGGATGCTCCAAGCACTTTTCGAATGCCCATTTCTTTTGTGCGCTGCGTTGCCATAAAAGAAACCAATCCATACAGGCCCAGGGAGCTGATAAAGATGGCTATGCCGGCAAAAATCTTATATAGTTGCGAAAGCTGGTCTTCGTGCTTGTAGAAATTGGCAATTTTTTGATCAAGAAATTTATAATCGTAAACATTATCGGGATAAGCGGCTGTCCATAATTTTTTAATATAAGGTAATACCGTTTTTTCGGAAGCAGGTTTGATTCTTATATTGATAGTGCGATATACCTCTTTCCTGGTGCTTAATACAACGGGTGCTATGGGGGCATGTAATGAAAAAGAATTAAAATCTTTTATCACGCCTACAATATTGGCCACTATTTCGCCGTCCCAAAAATTGATTTGTTTGCCTATAGCCTTCTGAGGATCGGTGATACCCAATTTTTTAAGCAAGGTTTCATTTACGACAAACTCACGAACGGTATCGCTGTTGCTGTACGCATGACCTGCGACAAATTCCAGGTTGTATGTTTTAAAATAATTGGGATCCGCCCATTTTAGATTTGCACTAAAGTTGGTGTTCTTAGCTGCATGATCAAACTTGAAATCGCTCTGCCAGTTGCTATTATCTGAGGGGCTACCAAAGCTGAAACTTACATTTTTTATATCGGGATTGCTCAGCAATTGATTGCGGAGGTAATCTGTTTTAGTAAGGTTGATGCTGTCGTTAATGATCGGTACATTAATAATATTATCCTTGTTGAAACCAAGAGAAGCATTCTTAAAAAAATTCATCTGACTAACCACGATGATCATTCCTATAGTAAGAATTTGCGCAATAGCGAATTGCATCACAACCAATCCGCGACGCAAGGAAATACCTCCAACCATTTTAGCGTTTACCTTACTTTTTAATGCGGTTATTGGATTAAAGCCTGATAAAATGATAGCAGGATAGAGACCTGCGAGTAATGTAACCAATACCGCTGCAGATCCTAAAAATATTATGACAGAAGGATTTTTAATGAACTGTAAATTAATCTGTGTTTCGAGCAAGTTATTTAGAAACGGTAATGCGATTGAGGATATCGTAACAGCCAGTATAATTGCCGTGATCACTATCAACGCTGTTTCTCCCAAAAATTGAAAGGCTAATTGTTTGCGGTTGCTGCCCAATACTTTCCGTACCCCTACTTCTTTCGAGCGATTCACTGCCTGTGCTGTAGCAAGGTTTATAAAATTTACGCAAGCAATCAAAATAAGAAAAATTCCTATCAGCGATAAAGCATCTATCAGCGAGTGACTGAATGTATGATGATTGTAATTTCCGAAACGTTCATCATGATGTATTTCAGATAATGGCTGCGCTATGTAACTATCGGTTGCCGATTCTACAGGCTTATGTTTTTTAGCGAATGCTTTGAGCTGTGTATTAAATTTTGCCACAGGCAACTCTGCCGGCAATACAACAAAAGTATAAGCGCCGCTGAATGTGCTCACCCAATCATCAAGATTGTTTTTGCGGCCAGTATGTTCCAACGCGGAATAAGGTACTACAACACTTAAAGGAAAATCTGTATTCGGCGGCGGATTTTTTAATATTCCCGTGATGGTATATAGATTTTTATTTGCGTATTTTATTGTTTTGCCAATCGCCTCGCGGTAGTTATTCGGGCCAAGCCCAAAATATTTTTCTGCTGTCGCTTGTGTAATCACAGCATTGTTAGGATTGTTCAAAGATGTTTTTGGATTGCCCGCGAGCCATTCAAAATTGAATATGCTGAAAAATTCAGGCTCCGCATAATAAAAGTTATCCTCCTGTAATTTTTTTAATTGTTCAGTTTTGTTTTCAACCGTTATTTGCCCGCCCTCTTTATCAATGGACGCTACTTCTTTTATCTGTGGAAAATCGATGCGTAAACCTTTAGCAACGGGGAATCCAACACCATCATTATAACTGATACCGTCAGCATCGTGAAATTCGGAGCCCACACGATAAATTCTATTTTTTTTTGGATGGAAATCATCAAAACTGCTTTCAAATTGTACAATTAAAAAAATAAGAAAGCACGCCCCAATGCCGACGGATAATCCTAATGTATTGATAAGCGCATAACTCTTATTTCGCTTTAAATTTCTGAAGGCGGTTTTGAAATAATTTTTAAACATCGTGAAATTTTTTAGTTTATAAATTCTCAATTTCCGGAACAGTAAAAGAACAAATACCTTGAATTTTTATTTTCACATTTGCACTCCGGATGGCTATCGGGGCCAATTTTCGTGTGCATTTATTCTGCCCTCAAACTCTCAATAGGATTTGCTACCGCCGCTCTTATGGCCTGAAAACTTACCGTGATTATTGTGATAAAAATTGCAATTAATGCCACTAATAGAAAAACACCTGCTCCTATACTGATGCGATAATCATAATTCATTAACCAGTTATGCAAGAAGTAAAATGAAATAGGTACAGCAATCAAACAACTTATCAATACCAACACAATAAAATCTTTTGATAACAACATCCATACCTGCTGTACCGATGCACCTAATACTTTGCGAATACCAATTTCTTTTGTGCGTTGTTCGGCAACATAAGCCGCCAAACCAAACAATCCTAAGCACGAAATAAAAATAGCAAGCGCTGCAAACAAGCCGGCAAGTTTTCCTATCAATTGCTCAAGATTAAATTTTGAAGCATAATCTGCATCTGAAAAAGAATAATCATAAGGATAAGCAGGATCATATTTATTAAAGATGGTAGTAAGTTTTGCAATGGCATCCTGTGTTTTTATATTTGGTGATAGCCTGTATATCAGGTTTCCCTGTGGTTCAGAGGAACATAAAAACATAGTTGGGTCTGCAGTTTTGAAGGGCGATATCATTAATGCATCTTTCACAACGCCTGAGATAGTAAGTTCTTTGCCTTGCCAGTTTATCTTTTGCCCAACGGGATTTTTTATACGCATACGCTTTATAGCTGCTTCATTAAATATCACGCTTGTACTATCATAAGCACTGGAAAAATCTCTTCCATCGTTCATGCGCATGCCAAGTGTTTTAAAATAATCTTCTGATACGAATATGGTTCCCATTTCTATCGTTTCGCCCGGGTTTTTACCAGGCCATTGATCTACATCTGAATGCCACCAAACATCTGTTGCAGGGCTTGTTGCAGTGGTAATAGATGAAACGATTCCCTTTGCTATTAATTCATTTTTTAAGGCCGTGAAATTTTTATTCAGGTCATCATTCATATTAGTTGACATCAGCTTGTTTAAACTATAACCTGTCGGCCTGCTTTTTGCGTATTGAATTTGCTGGTAAATAATCACCGTACTTATAATCAGAGCAATAGAACAACTGAATTGTATTACCACTAATACTTTTCTTGACAAGGAAGATTTACCCGCTTGCATGGAGCCTTTTAAAACCTTTACAGGATTGAACGATGAAAGATAAAAGGCCGGTTTGCTTCCTGCAAGCAAAGCGGTTACCAACAAGCTGCCAACCATTAATAACCAGAAATAAATATTTCCGAGAGGAATGCTGATATGGCTTTCGGTTAATGTATTAAATACCGGCAATGACATTAACGCAAACGATACCGCAAAAACAAAAGCAATAGTGGTAAGCAAAAAAGCTTCTATCAAAAATTGTATCACCAAATCTTTTCTTTGTGAGCCGATTGCTTTTCTGACGCCCACTTCTTTTGCTCTTTTTTCTGAACGCGCGGTGGTGAGATTGATGAAGTTGATACAGGCAATAATCAATATCAATAAACCAATAATGGAAAACATTCTTACATAAGTTAGAAATCCTCCTGTGTCTTTGCCATTTACATAATTTGAATATAGATGCCAGCGCTCCATTGGTTGCAACGTAACATAAGAACTCATTGCATTAATGTTGCCTTCTTCGGTATGTTCTATATTCCTGATTTTTGGCGCCACCTGCGCGTAAGAAATTCCGGGCTTTAATTTTACAAATATTTGAAGATTGTTGTTACCGAAACTACGCAGCCCATCTGCTTTTAAAGATGGATTAACCGCATACGCATAAGACGATGGAACCACATAATTAAAACTAAAGGTTGCATTGCGAGGCACATCTTTTATAATGCCCGTCACTTTTAGGTCATGTGCATTATCAAAACGTACCATTTTGTTCATGGCATCTTCATTTCCAAAAAGCGATTTTGCAAAGAATTGCGTAAGCACAATTGAATAGGGGTCTTTAAAAGCAGTGTTTGCGTTTCCCTGTATAAATGGATACTGAAATATTTTAAAAAAATCAGTGCCTGCAATTGCACCGCCCATGTACAATTTTTTATCACCGACATTTAATCCATGATTGCCCGTCCAATCGCTTTCAGCCACATATTCTATTTCCGGAATTTGTGTGCGCAATGCATCAGCAAGTTTTAAAGATGTCGTTTGAAAAGTAAGTGTATCGCCATTGCTATTAAAGTTGCGTTGCACACGATATACCGACTGGTATTCCGGAAGGAACTTATCATACGAATATTGGTTATATACCCAAAGGCCGATCAATAAAGCAACCGCCATACCGATTGCAAGGCCCAATATATTTAATGCGCTATACCCAAAAGTCCTTATAATGTTTCGCCACGCGGTTTTCAAATAATTTTTAAACATAAAAGATAATTCTTGATGTATGATTTAATGATGTCTGACACTATTTCTATTCGCGGTTGATGATTCACTTTTCATTCCGTTCGCAAACTCTCCACAGGATTTGCAGTCGCTGCTTTTATTGCCTTTATGCTTACTGTAATAAATGCAATTCCAAATGTTAACAGCGCAGCCAACACAAATATCCACCAGCTTA
>JAHEZA010000222.1 GCA_023251335.1 Chitinophagaceae bacterium
TTAATGTTTTTTCCCTTGCAAAAGCAATGCATTCTTCACTAATATCAATTCCGGTAAAATTTGACACAATCTTATTTTTAATACAAAATTTATAAAGCGCGTTTAAATTATCGCCGCCGCCACAACCGATCTCACAAACAGAAATTAATTTCCTGTTTTTCACTAATTTTCTGAAACCGGCTATAGTAATTGAATGGCCGCCAAGATGGGAATTGATCCAATCAAGCTCTTTCATATTCAAGGCAATATCCGCAAATGGAATATTTTTTTTATCAAGAATTTCTTTTTGACTGGAACGGTTTTTATAATCAATCATCGGATAAAATGAAAGTTTCCATGGTAAGGCCGGGGCCAAAAGAAGCGCCAAAAATAGTAGCTGCCTTTTCTAATTTATTTTCCAGGGAATCCATAATTTCTTTCAGCACAAATAAAATAGTAGGCGAAGACATATTGCCATAATCTTTTAAAACCTCGTAAGAAAATTTTAAATCCTCGTTGGAAATTGAAGTACTTTTTTCTATCGCTGACAGAATTTTTTTTCCGCCTGGATGAATACACCAATGTGAAATTTCTTCCTGATTCATATTTGCGTTTTGCAAAGTGTTTTTCAGAAGATGATTAAAATCCTGTTCTATTAATTCGGGAACGTAACCCGAAAGCTGCATCAAAAAACCGGAGGATGAAAGTTGCCAGCTCATGTGTTCTTTTCCGTTAAAACCTACTTCGCTGTAAAAACTTTTTAGATGAATTCCTTTTAGATTATTATTATCATGAGTAATCAACAGGGCGGCAGATCCGTCGCCAAATAAAAGCCCGGAGGCGATATTATCTATGGTAGTTTCTTTTTGAAAATGAAGTGTACAAAGTTCTGTGCAAACAATCATCACTTTTGTATTTGTATCATTTTTACAAAAAGAATCCGCGAGCTTCATAGCATGAATGGCTGCATAACATCCCATAAAATTGACCGAAGTACGGAAAATATTTTTGGGCAAATTCATCATTTCCATTATTTGCAAATCCAAACCGGGAGCGCTCATTCCTGTACAGGTTACAGTAATCAGATGAGTGATTTCGTCTTTATTTATTTTTCCACTGATACATTTTTCAACGGCATTTACCGACAATTTAGGAGCCATTTTATTAAACCAATCCATTCTTTTTTCCAGGCTGGGAAATGGTTGCAAATTTTCTGAAGCGGGATAAAATGTCCATTCCGGAGCATTCAGGCTGTAATCGGGGATTACAGAATATCTTGTTTGGATTGAACTTTGACGATATAAAAATCTGAGTTTCCTTTTTTCAACTTCATCCATTGCATAAACATTTTGCATGAAATTTAAAATATCCATTTGCTCATGTTTATATGACGGCAGGGCGGTTGATATGGAAACGATTTTACTCAAATAATTTTAAAATTAAAAGGGTGATAAACCCGATATTGGTACAAACGGAAGCCAGTACATTCATTCGCATAGCGTTTTTAAAATTAGCTTCTATATTATCCTTCGCCACTTTTGAAAACCAAATAAAAAAATATACGATAACCGGAAGCATAAGAATTTGAAGAATAACAAATTTGAAAAAAGCTGATTCCGAATAAAAATACCACCCCAGGCTAAGGAAAGCACAAGCATATATAATGCCAGTAAAAACAAAAGTTCCCCTGTAACCCAATAAATAACTGAGCGTAATTACGCCATCTTCATAATCTTCGCGATGCTGATAAATTTGCGTGAGCGGATAAAATCCTCCGATCAACAAACTTGAAGCGGTCATTGGTAAAACGGGAATTTTCAAATCAGGGTTGCCGCTGCTTCCGTAATACACTAAAAAAAAAGTTACCGCTCCCTGGAAAATAGTTACGGTTAAATACCCGGTTACAGGATACTTTTTTAGCCTGATCTTTCTATAACTGTAAGCTCTTGAAGCAAGGATGTACAAAAAAATACCGGTTGCAAATAAAGGTGAAATGATTAAGCTTAGCAGAAGGGCAAATGCATCCATAAAAATGGTAGTGTAAAATAAAAGAAGGGTTGGCTGCATAGGATTTTCCAATCCGCCAACTGGTGTTGTATCCTGGTCCATATAACTGTTGTAGCCATTGCTGGAAGGATAAACCAACACATGCAGAATGATAAAAATTAAAACCGCATCGCTCCATTTTATTACAGAAACCTGGCTCAAAGCGAACCAATAAACCGGCATTAAGAAAAAAGAAAAGTGAAACCGGAGAAGCTGTAAAGTGGATTGAAGTTTTAAATTCACTATTAAATTTAGAACTATTTTTTACAATCGGATTAAAAAGAAAATGGTTTACTGTTTTGCAGTAAACCAATAAATTTTGATGATTTTTATTTTATAAAATATTAAACCAGCATCGTAACCGGATTTTCCAGGAACTTTTTAACGGTTTGAAGGAAAGCCGCGCCCACTGCGCCATCTATGCTTCTATGATCGCAACTCATTGTTACTTTCATCACATTCGTTACACCAAAGCCTTCTCCTTTTTTCACTACTTGCTCTTTAATGGCGCCTACGGCAAGTATCGCGCTGTCTGGTGGATTGATGATGGCGGTAAATTCATCAATATCCATCATTCCCAGGTTGGAAATCGTGAAAGTATTGCCACTATATTCTTCGGGAGATATTTTTTTATTTCTAACTTTTTCATAAAGTTGAGATGCATCTGAGGCGATCTGTGAAAGTGATTTCTGATCAGCAAAGCGAATAACAGGAACTATCAATCCATCCGGAACTGCGACGGCAGAGCCAATGTGAATGTGCTTATTCCGGCGAATAAAATCGCCTTTCCAACTGCTATTAACAGCAGGATGCTGACGCAGCGCCATAGCACAAGCTTTTATTACCATGTCATTAAAAGAAATTTTTACGGGACTGATTTCATTCATGCCTTTGCGCGATGTAATGGCATTATCCATATTTATTTCCATCGTAAGATAGAAATGTGGCGCCTGGAATTTGCTTTCTCCCAAACGTCTTGCGATGGTGTTACGCATTTGCGAGTTGGGAATATCCTCATAACTTTCCTGGCCTATTTGTGCGAACGGCTGAACAGGTTTTGCTTCCGCAGCTTTTTTAGTTTCGGGTTTAGACGCAGCAGACGGAACAAATGAGTCAATATCTCTTTTTACAATCCTGCCTCCATCTCCGGTGCCCTGCACCTGCGAAATATCTATCCCTTTATCTTCCGCCAACTTTTTAGCTAGAGGTGATGCTTTTACTCTTCCGCCGTCGGCAGAAGAAGGTTGCGGAGTTGCATTATTTTGAACGGCAGGTTGAGCTTTTGTCTGATGTTCAGGCGCTTCTTCTTCAGTTTTTTCTTCCTTTTCTTCCGGTTCCTGCGGCGCATTCTTTTGAGCTTCAACGAATGCGCTCACGTCTGTTCCCTCTTTTCCGACGATAGCAATGATATCATTTACTTTCGCAGCCTTTCCGGCCTCTACGCCGATATATAAAAGTGTACCTTCTTCATATCCCACCACATCCATCGTTGCTTTATCGGTTTCTACTTCAGCAAGCGAATCGTCACTTTTCACTTTATCACCTACTTTTTTATTCCATTGAATAATTTTTCCTTCTGTCATAGTATCGCTCATCAAAGGCATGCGGATTACTTTTGCGCCTTTTGGCAAATCCACTTTTTCGGATTTTTTCTCTGATTCAGGTTTGTCTTTTTTATCGCTGGCACCTTCTTTCTTCTCTTCTTTTTTTGAATCGTTTTTATCTTTTTTTGAACCACTATTTTTTTCGCTATCCAGAATAGACTGAAAGTCTTCACCTTCTTTTCCCACTATCGCGATGATATCATTAATCTTTGCAGCTTTTCCTGCTTCTACTCCGATGTACAAAAGTGTTCCTTCTTCGTAACCCACTACATCCATGGTGGCTTTATCGGTTTCTACCTCTGCAAGCGAATCATCGCTTTTCACTTTATCACCCACCTTTTTATTCCATTGAATAATTTTTCCCTCCGTCATGGTATCGCTCATCAAAGGCATTCTTATCGCTGTAGCCATAATATAATTTCAGTTTTTTAAAGTAAAAATAGGCTGTGAAATTAATGCAAAATCAGGAAATGAATTACAAGGTATTTTTTAAGGAAAAATTACATGGGAAAATATGGAATGATTTCTTTCAGTAAAACAACAAATAGCAAGAATTCCTATTTCAGATAATTTATCCGCAAGACGAGTATTGCGTAAAGAAATTAAGATTATACCTCTTTTACAACACTTTATTCTTCGAGATAATTCAAATCCTTATTAAAGCTTTCTTTAAGCTGCGTAAGTGCAAAAATAGCAATAGCGGAAAGAAGCGATATCATGACGTATCCCGCCGTAATGATACCATATCGGTGTACAAAAAACTCGAAAAGGAATGTACTGGGTATCAAAGCGCCTCGTACAAAATTCGGCGCCGTGGTAGTGACCGTAGCGCGAAGGTTCGTTCCAAATTGTTCCGAAGCAATCGTAACAAAAGTAGCCCAGTAGCCTACTGACAGTCCCATGAAAAACGCCAACCATTGAAATTTTTCAGGCGTAATACCGGTAGATGAAAGATACCATACCGAACTAATAATAATACCGACCTGGAAAATAAATACAGCCAGCTTTCTTGACCGGGTCATTTGGGCCAATAGACCTGCGAACAAGTCGCCGAGGGAAATACCGATATACGTATATACTATCCCTTTGCCCGCGCTCAGAACTTCTGTTGCCCCAAGGGCTTTTCCGAATTCAGGTGCCTGGGTTACAAAAATGCCTACAACAAACCAGATTGGTAATCCTATTAATAAACAGTATAAATAACGCAAGGCTCTTTTCTTATTTGCAAAAATCATCATGAATTTTCCTTTCACCACATTTTTATTTTCCGTGCTTTTGTACAGCCCGGATTCAAAAGTTCCCAATCGCAGTGCAAGCAACACAATACCAATACATCCGCCGACAATATAAGCATTGCGCCAGTCGAAATGCTTCGCTACCCAAAAAGCGACCAGCGCCCCAAGCACACCCACTACCGCTACCATCATCGTTCCGTAACCGCGTTTATCTTTGTGCATACTTTCGCTTACCAGCGTGATGCCGGCACCCAATTCGCCCGCCAGACCTATACCAGCGATAAAACGAATGATGGCGTAACTATTAATATTGTGCACATAGGCATTAGCCATGTTGGCGACAGAATACAAAAGAATAGACCCGAACAGCACTTTAATTCGTCCGAATTTATCGCCGATAATACCCCAGATAATACCTCCGATAAGAAGGCCG
>JAHEZA010000223.1 GCA_023251335.1 Chitinophagaceae bacterium
TTACCAAAGAATATATTCCGGTTTGGGACAAACTTGATAAGATAGGAAACCATACCATTACGAGAATTACATTTGGTGCATTCTATGTTGCGTTCTACGCCATTTTTGCACCAAACTATTGGTGTTTTTTGCTTCTGCCGATTCATTTTTTTATCGGGCCTATACAGGGAGCAATCGTGAATTGGTTTGGCCACAAGGTTGGTTACAGCAATTATAAAAACGGCGATCATTCTAAAAATACTACACCCTTTGGTATTTTATTGATGGGAGAATTATTTCAGAACAATCATCATTACGCACAAGAGGATCCGGACTTTTCGAAGAAATGGTTTGAGTTAGATCTTACTTACCAAATTATGCGAGGCTTGCATTTTGTACGCATTATCCGGTTAAAGCCCGTAGAAGTTTCTTTAACAAGTTCCCAATCTAATACGGAAAAAACTATTCTTTATTCATCAGAAAAAGAATTACAGGTTTAAAGTTTTCCACATTTTTGGCTATTTCGTATTTCTTAGCATAGTAATTGCCTTATCTATATTGATAGCATCATTTTTCATAACCTCAAATTATAATGCTATGAATAATTATATGACATCACAAGAAAGTTTTACGACGTTTCCAACAAAGGAACCTTCTTTCTACAATTTCAGGACAAAGGAAAATAAACCGTTTACTGCCTCCCAGATATATGATGCAGTTTTCAAAAGCGCATTTCATGCTATGTTCTATGCAGATAAAGAAGGACATATTCTCAGGTTCAATCAAAAGTTTTGTAAGCTGTTTGAATATTCAGTAACCGAAATGAAGGATATGGCACGAAACCAACTTCTTGAAATCCATGATAAGCCATTTATTGATTTTATAAATGAACGGAGCGATAAAGGCCTTGCCATTGCTGAAATAACAGGGATAAAGAAATCAGGAAAAAGATTTCCCTGCAGAATTTCTTCTGTAATTTATAATTCTGATTATGGAAACAAAAGAATCCTGAATACATTGGTAGACATTTCGGACGATCTTTCAGCGAGGTGGGATATTGGTGGATAGACAATTTGGATTTTGGATAAAAGAACGGCGCTCATTTTTAATATAGAGCGCCGTTTATTTTCTCATTTTTCCTTCAATTTATCTGCAAACAATTTGTGCAGCTTTTCCACTTTAGGTTTTATTACAAAATAGCAATAGGATTGTGACGGATTTCTTTTATAATAATTTGCATGATAATCTTCCGCCGGATAAAAGACGGTAAAAGGCTCAATCGCAGTTACGATAGGCTTATCAAAGACACCACTCTCATTCAGCGAAGCTTTATATTTTTCGGCCTTCTCTTTTTGTGATTCGTTATGATAAAAAATAACACTTCTGTATTGCGGCCCTACATCATTCCCCTGCCTGTTCAGCGTCGTAGGATCATGCGTTTTCCAAAACACTTCCAGCAGTTCATCAAATGATATCACAGAAGGATCGTATTCTATCTCCAGGGCCTCGGCATGGCCGGTATCTTTATTACAAACTTGTTCGTAGGTGGGATTTTTTATATGGCCGCCGCTGTAGCCGCTGCTTACTTTTTCCACGCCTTTCAGTTGTTGAAAAACGGCCTCGGTACACCAGAAACAACCATTGGCAAGAATGGCTGTTTCAAGGTTTTTATTATCTGACATAGCGTTTGGTTTGTTAAAATTTATACTTCACCAAAGGTAATCAAATATGATTCGATATAAGAAACCGGTAACATTGACATGATTCAAATTTTTTGGGATTGGGGGAGTTAATATGGCAAAAATTGAAGAAATCGTCTTTCTGAAAATAGAAATAGAAAAACAGTCTTATCCTTCACTGGTTTAAAATAAAATGGGAAATCTAAATTCACTCTTCCAACGCGCCGGGTCAGCTTTTGCGAGACTCGGCTGTGACAAAATGTGGCGAGTGAAGTACTTAAACGCAAATAATTACTCTTTTTGTTTTTTATCCCCGGTAAACATATACAATTTGATACCTGCCTGGGTAAGAATCATGGATGTTCCGGAGGAGTGCGGGGATAAAATTATTTTCGTATCTACAATATATGGACGGCTATAATAATTTGCATGGCTCCCATATAAATAAGATCCCTTAACGAGAGCGAAAATCTTTTTCTTTCGACCGACAGGGACCTCAATGGCAACTCCCCCACCCATTCGCAGGGCAAAGGACGTCTTAGTATCGGAATAGTACCATTTAGTTCGCCGGGTATCGGTGAGCACGTCGACCAGGTTGGGGGCTAAATCTCTTGAAATAGAAGTTGTGGTTAGGAACAGGTTGGTGCCTGCATTGATATCCACAATTACATTAAAAAAAGAATTTTCCGGAAAGAGGTTCACGTTAAAAGTACCTCCAAGAGTAATTATATGGTTCCATGATGCAACAAGGAAAGTATTGTATTCATTATTAAAAATGCCGGTATAATATTTATTAGCGCCACTTACCTGGAGGATGCCGATTTCACCACCAAACGAAAATGGCGGTTGGTTTTTAAGCTGGTGTGTAAAACTGAACATCATCCCCGTCGGTGTTACATCATAGTTATTCTTATAGTCCGCAGCAGGAAACGCTGCCTGGAAGGTAACACTACCCTTATTTGCTTGTGCGCTGGCGCCGCAAGTTGCAATAATTATTGAAAAAAATAATAGAACGATGCGCATGTTACTTTTTTTGATTCATTCCGACCGTGAAACTGGGCAAAGAGATAACCGTTCATACGCCAATAAAAATTGCTTTCACTTTGCATACTCAAAGCTATTTACAATCGATGCTGCTTTCCTAATTGAAATATAATAATCGGAGGAAAAGTTTTTGCAAATAATGCGACAGATGAATAGGCCAGCGGTCTTTATTCATTGTTGAGATAAGTTGCACCCGTAAAGGACTAACTGAAAAAAATCATTCGTGCAAAAACTTACCTTACATTTATACCAAAAAACAAATCATCATAACCCCGAATGAAACTATTTCCTGAATCTGCTCCCCAGCAATTGGAATTTGATAAAATAAAGGAATTGTTAGCCGTGCATTGCCGGTCGGAATATGCGCGCAGTAAAGCCATTGAATTGCGCATTCACACCCATAAAAAATTCATTGAGCCTCAACTTTTACAAACACATGAATACAAATTGCTTTTTCAAAATCATTTGTACTTTCCTGATGACGCAGTGCTAAATCTTTCCAAAGAATTAAAATTATTGAGCATTGAATCTTCGGTCCTTTCCGGCGAACAATTTCTTCAGATAAAGAAACTAGCCAATGCCATACAGCAAATATTTCGCTGGTTTTCGTCCGATAGAAAAGTAGCTTATCCATCATTGACACTAATAATTAATGAAACTTATTTCGAAAAAGCTATTTCATTATTAATTGATGACATACTGGATGAATATGGTATTGTAAAGGACAGCGCGTCCGAAAAGTTGGGTAATATCAGGTTGGCATTGTATAAAAGGAGGTCAGAACTTAAAAGGGTTTTTGCGCGAATCGTTTCCAAATTAAGAAAAGACGGTTATCTCACAGACATCGAAGAAAGTTTTATGAACGGGCGAAAAGTACTGGCTGTTTTTGCAGAACAGAAAAGGATGGTGAAAGGAATTTTGCATGGAGAAAGTGACAGCCGCAGAACAGCTTTCATTGAGCCGGAAGAAACCACTCATCTGAATAATGAAATTCTTTCTTTAGAAAATGATGAACGTAAAGAAGTATATCTGATTTTGCAAAAGCTGACCACCAACATGCGGGCTTACCATTCTTTATTGAATATTTATCATGATATAATTGGTGAGTATGATTTTATAAGAGCCAAGGCCATGCTGGCGCTGGACTATAATGGAACGCTTCCGGCTTTGCATGACAAGGCCATGGTTAAGTTGGTAAATGCAGTACACCCCCTGCTCTACCTCTTTAATAAAAAATTAAAAAAGCCAACCATTCCCGTAAATATTTCGTTAAACGACAGAAACAGGATTCTTGTGATAAGCGGGCCAAATGCCGGAGGAAAAACCGTTACACTTAAAACAGCTGGGCTTTTGCAGATGATGCTGCAGAGCGGCCTGTTGGTTTCGTGTAGTCATGATAGTGAGTTTGGAATTTTTAAGCAACTGATGATACATATTGGTGACACCCAAAGCCTCGAATTTGAATTGAGCACCTACTCGTCTCACCTTATTAATATGAAGTATTTCATGGAAAACGCTAATGGCAAAACGCTGTTTTTTATAGATGAACTCGGAAGTGGCAGCGATCCCAATCTAGGTGGCGCCTTTGCAGAAGTAATCATGGAGGAGCTCGCAAAAAAGCATTCTCTTGGCTTGGTGACAACGCATTATTTGAACCTGAAAGTGATGGCCAATAAAGTGAGCGGCATCATCAATGGCGCAATGGCCTTCGATGAAAAGAATTTAAAGCCTTTGTATCAATTGATCATTGGCAAGCCAGGCAGTTCCTACACTTTTTCTATTGCAGAGCGGATAGGCCTGCCACAACATCTGATCAATAAAGCAAAGCAGTTAGTGGACGATGATCATTTTTCTCTTGATAAATTGCTGAACAGTACGGAACAAGATCAGCAACAGATACAGGCGGAAAGGAAGAATCTCGAAAAACTAGTCAAAGAAAATGATCAGCTCAAAAAAGAAATGCAGCATGTAATCTATAAGGAAAAGCATACGCAACAAATTGAATTGCTAAAAGAGCAAAATAAAATAAATGAAGCAAAACTTGTCTATTTAAAAGAGATGGAGCGAAAACTTAAATCACTTTTGATGGAATGGAAAAAAACTGACGACAAGAATAAAGTAATAAAGACCATGCAGGCGCTGCTGCTGAAGCAACCGGAAAAACAAATCCTCAAAAAGAAACAACAGAAGATTGACAGCAAATTTATAGAAACAAGTGAAGCGGTGAAGCTGGGTGATAAGGTAATTATGAAAGCTAACCGACAGATCGGAATTGTGACGGATATCCGGGGAAAGAAAGCCATTGTTCAGGTGGGCGCTGTGCCTATCACCGTTGCAATTGATAGCGTGGTGGTGGTAAAAGAAAAATCTGTTGAAGTGGAATCTTAATCCGTTGCAAATTGGATGTGTTGCGCTGTCGTTCATGCGATGGCTTCACCATCGGTAGCTTATGACGGGTTGATAGATATATAGGACACAATCCTATCGCCTTCTATGCACTATGAATCCTAATCCAACACTTCATACGCCATCACCGCGGCAGCTTTATTTTTCATATTCAGCTCTCCTACTCGT
>JAHEZA010000224.1 GCA_023251335.1 Chitinophagaceae bacterium
TCTCCCAGTTTGTACATTATGGGTTCAGCAATTTTGAGAGAAGAAATCAGGCTATCGTAGATGTCAAACCGGGAATTTAATGAATACTCCACAACATAGTTATTTTCATAACCATAAGGGACATCGCCGAAATGTTTGATCAAATTAAAATAACAAAATGCTTTCATTGTCATTGCTTCACCGTATAACTGAGTCCAATCGGAAACCGTCCCTGAGGCTACATCATCCTTATAAGCCTGTTTGTCAGCAATAAGTCCGGCCACCTTTGATGCTCGTGCAAGTGTTGTATAAAGATTGTTAAACCCCGCTGCTTGCGCGTCAATTGGCAATAAATTCGGTTGTAAAATGGCGTTGAGGTTGTTACTGGAATTTTGCTCGGGATACATTTCAGCATCTGACCCGATTGGGTCATTCCATCTGTATGTTCCCATAATACAATTCTGACGATAATTTGCGTAACACCACGATAGTGTTTTAAACGTTTCCGAAGGTGTGGATGTAACAAAATTATCATCTACATTGGATGGCGATGAGACATCCAGGAAACTTTTTTTGCATTGGGTAAACGTGAGACACAATGTAATGACTGCTATATAATTTATTAATCTTCTCATTATTAGAAATTTAATTGTTAGAAGGTAAGGTTTAAACCGAATACATAAGACCGCGCACGGGGGTATGTTCCAAAATCCAAACCTGTAGTGGGATACACGGCGTTGTTATGCGACGGATCGGCATTTACTTCAGGATCGAGCCCCGAATACCCCGTAACAGTAAGCACATTATAGATACTACCATATACACGGAGATTATTTACTTTTGCTTTTGACGTGATCGACCTAGGTAATGTATATCCCAAAACAAGTGTATTTAAACGCAAAAACGAACCATCTTCAATACCCAGCGTCGAGACTCCGCTTACCTCATTATATGCTAAAGGTAGAGATGCATTAGCGTTTGCCGCATCTAATTCATCAGGCGTGGTCAGCCGTACAAGTTGTCCATCCTCGACGTCATAAATTTTGTAGGAATTCTTCATAATATCTAACTTATTCTGATAAACGCCTTGTTCCTTTGGACCATAAAGCGTAGACAGCTTATTCGCGTTGTAGATTTGATTACCGTAACTCCAGTTTAAGTAAGCTCCGAAGTCAATACTTTTATAAGTTGCGCTAAGATTGAAGCCACCGGTATGGACTGGATTCATATTTCCAATAACCGAAATATCGTTATCATCTATTACACCATCGCCATTCAGGTCGTTGTACTTTGGAAGCCCCGGATACGCAATCTGACCGGTTGGACGATCACTTGAGGTAAGCCCATGTACAACGGACATCCAGCTACCAATATCAGCCACGCCTTTTTTCAAAGTGTATTTCCCGTTATCGTAATTAAAATCTGAAGGCGCATAAACACCTTCATAAATTAGTCCGCGAACCAATCCAACAGGCTGGCCTGGCTGAAGGACATAATCATTTACAGGAAAAGAAGCGGCAGTACCCGCCCAGGCTGTACCATAAAGCCCGGTTACGTTAGGAGCAAGATTATCCACATTGCTCTTATTGAAGTTAATGTTGCCGCCCGCGGTTACTCTCCAATCCTTGTTTTCGAAAATTGTTCCGGAAAGTGAAAGCTCTATTCCTTTGTTGCTTGTTTGTCCAATATTGGCATACGTCGAAGTAAACCCGGTGATTCCCGGAATGGTGGTCAACATAAGGAGATCTTTAGTAGTATTCCAGTACGCATCAATGGTTCCTGCCAACCGGCTATTAAACAAAGAAAAGTCTGTTCCGATATCGCGTGTAATAGTTGTCTCCCATTTCAGGTTTGGATTTGCCAGTGTGGAAGAAGCCAAATCGTAGGCAGACAAGCGTTCGCCATTAATAGCATATTGATATCTTTGGTCGGTTACAGACCCCCACGACTGGGACCATAAATTGGAACTAATCCCATCATTACCAACTGCGCCATAAGAAGCCCGAAGCTTTAAATTATCCAACCAATTTATGTTTTGCATAAAAGGTTCTTCTGACATTTTCCATGCAACTGCTCCTGCCGGAAAATATCCCCACCTGTTAGAAGGTGCGAATTTAGACGAACCGTCTGCACGAAAGGTGAACGTAAATAAATACTTGTCAAGCAGAGAATAGTTTGCCCGGCCAAAATAGGAATTAATACGGTTGGGCGTACTTACACTGGATGAAAACGTACTCGAACCAACCGTCTGATCATATTGGTTAATCTGGGCAAAAGCTGTTTGCTTGTCAAAATTTGCAGGGAAATGATTCGCCTGGATTGTTAAGCCCGTTCCACCCGAATTATAAACCTCCTGCCCTGCCAACAGATTCAATTTATTGTCGCTATTAATATTGAAGTCATAGTTCAACGTATTTGACCAGCGCAATCCCCAACTATCAGACTTTCCGTATTTAGCGTCTCCCGCATAAATTTTTTCGCCCGTTGCATCATCGATATAGTTGTTGTAAATCGCTCCCGACCAGGTCTTCTGCTGCCCCCATGCTGTACTCATGCTGAAATCACTATGGAATATTAACCCTTTGATTACTTTCCAATCTAAAGATGCTATTCCGCGAAGGTTTTGATTCATGGAAAGAGGGAAATAATCTCCTATACGGGCAGCAGGGCTGTAATTGTCCCACATCACATTTTTCCCGTATTGTTCTATATTGCCTTGATTCAATGCGTCCAGGTCTCCCAGAATGTGAGATGTCGCAATAGGACGGAATTGGTAAGCAGTTGAGAGCAAAGACCCATAACCGTTCGTTGTCGATTCATCATCCATATCCTGGACATTTGTATAACGTGTATCTAAGCTGAACGTAACGTTGTCAAAGACTTTTTGAGCAAGTTTAAATGCTGCGTTGGCTCGTTTGTAATAAGAATTTATTTTCATCCCCTGGTCGTCTATATAGTTGGCGGAGAACAATAGTTTTGTTTTGTCTGTTCCACCGGTCAACGTCAGGCCATTGCTCCAGGATGTAGAATTATTATATACATCCTTTTGAATATCGTCTGAAGCCAGATTTTTATAACTATCAATTCCACCTGTATTATTACCGGTGTTCGCGCCCAGTCCATACAATTGCTCAAAAGGTACCTGGTAAGCGTTGCCATTCGCGGCAGCGTTGGCCCATACGTACTGCAAATAATCGTAGGGATCCAGCGCTTTCATATATTTTGTAGGAGTATTGAACTTAACGTAGCTGTTAATACTAACGTTTGTTTTTCCCGATTGTGCTCCTTTTGTGGTAACAAGAACCACGCCGTTCGCCCCTCTTGCGCCGTAAATTGCAGTAGATGAAGCGTCCTTTAATACGTCAATACTTTGCACCTGATCCGAAGGAATATCACTCAATGAACCGGGAACCCCATCAATTAAAATTAATGGCTGGTTACTCTGTGATATCGAACCTCCTCCCCTTACACGAATAGCAACGTCTGCGCCAGGACGTCCATCTTGTGAAGTAACATTCACCCCTGGCAATTTCCCCTGCATAGCCTGCGCAACATTTGCAACAGGTGCAGTCGCTATTTCTTTTCCTGAAACAGACGCCACGGATCCTGTGAGGTCTTTTCTTTTCACCGTGCCATAACCAATAACCACCACTTCATTTAAGTTGGAAGCAGTCTTAGCAAGTGAGACATTAATCACATTCTGATCACCAACGGTTATTTCTTTTTGTTCCTGCCCGACATAGCTGAATATTAAAATTTCTTTGCCGGTTGAAGGGATTGATATTGAATAATCACCGGACGCGTTGGTCGTAGTCGCTTTAGCCGTGCCTTTTAGCGATATAGTAACTCCCGATAAAGATCCCCCTTCGACAGACGTAACTTTGCCGGACACGTTTCTTTGCTGTGCCCTGGCCATCGTAAAGGAAAACAGTAGAAGGAGAAAAGGAAAAATTTTACTTTTCATAAACAGGTTTATTTAAGTGAAAAAGAATTGGGTTTGATAAAAAAAAATGAAAAAAAAATCCATCGAACAAAAACGCCAGCTGTTATTTGCTAAAGGCTAAATATCCGGGCAATCTGTTCTCATAATCACACAAGCATTCAATAGAAACTAATAGCGCATCTTTAACTTTTCGTTTGGCAAGTGTAAATAGATTTAACTTATAAAATCCATAATCGGATGATTATTTCTATGCAATCGTTCCCGATAACGATTCCATTTTTTTAAAAATGGTCTGCTTGCAAAAAATTAGTACTTTTAAGACCCCGAAGATGAATTATAAAACTACTTCTCACTTTTAACTATGCGACTAGATACAGTTACCATAAAGGACATTGCCAAAGCTTTAAATTTTTCTACTTCTACCGTTTCGAGAGCCTTACGAGGCAGTTACGAAATAAGCGAAGAAACAAAGAAAAAGGTAACAGAGTATGCTGAAAAAATCAACTACCGGCCTAATCCGATTGCCTTAAGCTTAAAAGAACGAAGAAGCCGGGCGATAGGCGTCGTGGTCAGTGAAATCGCAAACGATTTCTTTTCTCAGGCAATTGATGGAATAGAATCGATTGCGTACAACTGCGGATACCACGTAATTATCACACAGAGCCATGAATCTGAAGAAAGAGAGAAAGCCAATGTGATGCACCATACATCCCGGTCGGTAGACGGCTTGTTAATATCACTTTCAAGCGGAACGGTAGATCTATCTTATTTAAAAGAGCTGAATAATAAAGGGCTGCCTATTGTGTTCTTTGACCGGATCACTGATGAAATTGAAACTCACAAAGTAACCGCAAATAATTCTATCGGGGCCTTTCAAGCAACGGAACATTTGATTCGACAAGGGTTCAAAAATATTGCTCACCTGACAAGTTCACCTTATTTATCCATCACTAAAGAAAGAATGGATGGATACAAAAAAGCACTTGAAAAACACCACATACCATTTAACGAAAATTTGATAAAGCATTGCAATCATGGAGGCATGATTGCCGATGAAGTTGAAGAAGCATTAGTTTCATTATTTAAAAGTAAAACACCGCCTGATGCTGTCTTTACTACCGGGGGCCGGATTACAACGGTCTGTTTTAAAATATTGAAAACGATGAAACCTATAAAAGATATAGGTTTTGTGGGATTTACTAATAACAAGGTGGCTGACTTATTCGATCCGCCAATGACTGTTGTAACGCAACCTGCTTTTGAAATCGGAGAAGAAGCTACCCGGTTATTAGTACA
>JAHEZA010000225.1:0-2667 GCA_023251335.1 Chitinophagaceae bacterium
CATTTCGAGGTTGTCAACTATTGATGAAGCTAACAGATTCTGGGTAATGAATGAACATGCAATTATGTACAATACTCAAAGCCCGGGTGTAGAAGCAACGGGTCAACTTCCAAATCATAACGAGGCGTTGGACTTGCTTAATAAATTTGGAATTATAAATAAGCCATTGAAGTTTGAACACGTTTGGCAGAAACCGGAAACATTTAAGGAGTGGGTGGATAAGATAAAAAAAAATAAATCTTTCCTTTTAAGATATTTAAAAAATAGGCTAACAAAAAAGGAATATGTGCTTTCCTATCCTTTGGTAAGAAGCTATTCAGACATCTTTGTAATAAGCGCCAGCAACATCAAACAATTTTGTCATTATGCAGGCGTTTTCGCCGCTACGCGTTTGTTTGTGGAATTGGCCATACCAACAGCACTTGTATTTTCGGCAAAAGAAATCAAAACAGAAAAAGATATTCAATTAAGAGGGAGAGCGCTTTGGACTCAGGAAGACCTTTCTTTTTTGAATCAATTCGAAAATAAACTTGAAAATCTTCTGAATCATTTTCCCAAAGATCAGTTGTATTTACACCCGGTTAAACTTTCAAAATGGGAAACTTCCACATGAAAAAAAGTATTGTTATAACCTCTATATTTCCGCCTACAGAAGCTGTATTCTCCTTTTCCAAATTAGAAGATCACCATTTGATTGTAATAGGCGATAGAAAAACGCCTTTGGATTGGCATTGTGACAATGTAAATTTTATTTCTTTGGACGTACAGGAAAGCATGGATTATGATATAATAAAAACTTTGCCTTACAATCATTATTGCAGAAAAATGGTTGGATATTTAAAAGCAATAGAAAAAGGCGCCGAATATATTGTAGATACGGACGACGATAATATTCCCAAACCCGGTTGGAGCTTTCCTGCTTTTGAAGGCAGTTTTGATACTATACCCGGAGGACTCGGATTTGTAAATGTCTATCAGCTTTTCACTTCAGAAAAAATATGGCCAAGAGGTTTGCCGTTACGATTAATTAATACTGATTTTAAGCTGGATAACCAACTTGTAGAAAATGCGGCTGAAGTTGGAATTTGGCAGGGACTTGCAGATGAAGATCCGGATGTGGATGCCATTTACCGCCTAACCAATGATACACCTTGCTATTTTAACGATCGAAGGCCTTTTGTTTTAGGCAAAGGAACCGTTAGTCCTTTTAATACCCAAAACACTATAATAAGAAAAAAATTATTTGCCTTATTGTACCTGCCCACTTATGTTACTTTCCGCTATACTGATATATTAAGAGGGTTGGTGGCGCAACCCATTATGTGGCTTTCTAATTACCATCTGGGATTTACAAACTCTAACGTAGTACAAAAGCGAAACCCGCATGATTATATGAAAGATTTTATTTCTGAAATACCGATGTATGAAACCGGCGAAAGAGTAATTGAACTGGTTTCAAAAAGCATATCACCTAATGATAACATTACTGATAATTTATACAATGCATACCATTCTCTATTAAATGAGAAAATTATTATAGATAAGGAAATGGGCACATTGGTTGCCTGGTTAAAAGATATTAAAAAGTTGGGTGCATAAGGTTATTCAAAAAAAACTGGTGGCAGAAATTAATAAAGAAATAATTGTCAGTGTTTTAATGACCGCCTATAACAGAGCGGATTATATTGCCGAAGCAATAGAAAGTGTGCTAGCGTCCGACTTTAAGGATTTTGAGTTGATCATTGTTGATGATGCTTCAACGGATGATACTGTAAAAATTGCGAAAGAATACGAAAAGAAAGACAGTCGCATCAAAGTGTACGTAAATCAGCAAAACCTGGGTGATTACCCTAACAGGAACAAAGCAGCATCCTTTGCAAAAGGAAAATACATTAAATATGTAGATTCTGATGACAAAATATTGCCTCATGGATTGAGTGTTATGGTTTCTGCAATGGAGCAGTTTAATGACGCGGCTTTCGGCTTTAGTGATTGCCGTCCAGATAATAAAAACTACCCTGTTTTTTATAAGGGTGACCAGGCATTAAGAAAGCATTTTACCGGCGGAGGCCTTTTACAGGCAGGGCCGAGCACCACTATTATAAGCCGGAAACATTTTAATAAATTAGGAGGTTTTAGCGGAAAACGATATATAAGCGATTATGAAATGTGGTTGCAACTTTGTCTTAATTATCCTGTGGTAGTATTTGAGCCCGTGCTGGTTTGGGTGCGCTCACACCAGGGACAGGAAATGGATTTAGGCAAGTTGCCTTATTATCATTTGAATTACAATCTTCATAAGGATTTTATTAATAATACTGCCAATCCTTTTACATTAAACGAACGAAAAAAATTATTATTTAATTACCGGGTGCTTCTTGGACGCCGTATTTATCAACGATTGATAAAATGGTTTGGTTTTAAGCGAAGCTGGCAAACCATTAAATCTGCCGGAGAGAATGCAGGTATTTTTTTGATAGCGTTTTTGCCAATGAAAAAATTAGATTATAAAGATGTTGAATGATAAGCCTTTGGTGAGTGTTTTGATGACAGCATACAACCGGGAAAAATATATTGCGGAGGCAATTAAAAGCGTGCTGGCATCTACTTATACAAATTTTGAATTAATAATACTAGATGATGCTTCAACAGATAATACAGTGAATA
>JAHEZA010000225.1:2677-3977 GCA_023251335.1 Chitinophagaceae bacterium
ACAACCGGGTAAAAGTATATGTAAATGAAAAGAACTTAAAACAATTTGGGAACCGGAACAAAGCTGCAACTTATGCCAAAGGCGAATTATTGAAGTATTTGGACTCCGATGATGTGATGTATCCAAACTGCCTCGAAATAACGGTAAAATCAATGCTGGCCTTTCCTGTTGCTGGTGCGGGATGTGAACATAAGGAGGATTCCAAAAATTTGCCTGTTTCCTATTCGCCTCATGAATTGTATATTAATCATTACCTTAAAGGAAATCTACTATTGTTAACCGGTCCTACCGATTGTATATTTAGAAAAGATGTTTTTGAAGAATTTGGTGGCTTCAGGGAAGATGTAGGAATTCTCGCTGATACATTATTTATGCTGGAAATAGCCGCAAAATATAAGGTGGTTGGTTTTGAAAAAGGTCTTACTTTTTATAGGACCCACGATGAACAAGTTACGATTGGCCAGTTAGATTGGTCAACTATGCTTATTGAGCGATTTAGAATAAATGAAATAGTGTTAACAGATGAGAATTGCCCCCTAAATTCTATTGAGATAAATATTATTAAAAGAAATTTAAAAAACATTTTAGTAAGAAATCTTATTAAATTTTCATTTCAAAGCGATTTTGGAGAAGTGCAAAAGGTATATAAAAGCACCAACCTGGGTTTAAAAGATTGTATTTTGGCTTTAACCCCCAATAAGAAATTATAGTTTAATCCCAAGTACTTCTATTTATTTGTGAGTTCATCATTTTATTATTTTGAAGAATACTAATCCTCTTGTTTCTGTAATAATTACACTTTATAATGCAGAACGATATATTAATGAAGCATTAGATAGTATCGTTCAGCAGGTTTATAAAAACCTGGAAATAATTGTTGTGAATGATGGCTCGACGGATAATGGGCCAAAAATAGTAGACAAGTTTGCCCAAAAAGATGGAAGAATAAGATTATTTCACCAGGAAAACAAGGGCCAGTGTGCCGCTTCTAATTACGGCTTTGAACAAAGCAATGGAGAATACATCAAGTTTTTTGATTCTGATGATATTCTAAGTCCCGAAACGATAGAAATGCAGGTTAAGTCACTGGAGGAAAAAACAGAAATGGATGGAAGTTATATAGATTATATCCGGTTTTATGATGATGACCTTACAACCACCAACCGATATGTATTACCCGCTTTAATAAATTATGATTGTAGCCCGATAGAGTATATTAAATTTCACGGATCACCTCAAATGTATAATAATGCTTTATGGTTATTTCATCGAAAATTATTTGAAAAGTCAGGACTTTGGG
>JAHEZA010000225.1:3987-5218 GCA_023251335.1 Chitinophagaceae bacterium
TGGAGAATTTTTCCCACGTCTTTTAAAAAACGTAAATCGTTTGTATTATGCTCCTGGCTGTAAATTGTTTTATAGAACGAATTTTAGGAGCGGATCATTATCCCAGCAAACTTCCTTAAAAGGCGTTCAATCTGCTTTGAGGTCTGTTGACCTGATGGCAGGATATGTTCGTTCGATGGAACGCTCAGAGATTATTGAGAAGATTATTGCATTGTCTTATGCCGATGTGTTGTGGATGAGCTATCCTGCTTACCCTAAAATAACCAGGCTGGTCGAGGAGAGATTATCCCAGTTTAATCCTCAATATTACAGGCAAGCTGGAGCAGGAGTTTATGGTCTGTTTAAAAAATTATTTGGATGGAAGCTGGCCAAACGGATGCAGTTGGTTTACTATAAAATAAAGCATTCCTGATTCTAAACGGATTAACTTATTAAAAAGAAAATTATCTTCATCTCCACTCATAACCTGGCTACCAATCCACGCCTGGTGAAAGAAATACAATTGGTTCTGGATCATAATTATGAAGTAAAAGTAGTTTGCTATATTTTCAGAAACTGGAGTTATGAAATGAACCTTAAAATGATACAGGAATTTCAAAACCAGGGTGTAAAATTTCATTGTATTGAGGCTGGTAGGAATAATTTTATACCATGGTTTATTTCTGTTTCAAAAGAAAAATCAGCAAGGCTCCTTTCAAAAATATTTCCATTAAAAAATTCAGCTTTTGCAAACGCCGTTTCGAGGAGAAATGTGGGTTTACTGGCGGCAGTGACCAAAATTAGTTCAGCAGATTGGGTGATTGGCCACAACCCCGGGGCATTATGGGCTACACTTTACGCAGGTAAAAGATTGAAATGTAAGACGGGTTTTGATGTGGAAGATTATCATCCGGGCGAGGGAAATGATATGCATTTGCAAACGCTTAATAAAAAAATCATGCAACAGGTGCTTCCACAGATGGATTATGTTTCTTTTGCATCGCCCTTGATAATGGAAGCGGTGAAAGAAGATTTAGGCAGAGAAGGCAAGAATTGGGTTACCCTTTTGAACTATTTTCCTTCCATAGAATTTATTGCACCTGAAAGTGTTGAAGGCCCTCTTCAATTAGTTTGGTTTTCTCAACATATTGCAGCAGGCAGAGGACTTGAATGGATCATACCTTCAATAAAAAATAATAAAGAAAGTGTGGAGCTGCATTTATTTGGAGATATAGATGCCCATTTTTATGGC
>JAHEZA010000226.1 GCA_023251335.1 Chitinophagaceae bacterium
ACCGTAAAATCAGTAAAATGCCAATACAAATTAGCTGTTCTAAAAGCTTCGGCAGTGCCCTGCAATGATTCGGTGAAATAAAATATCGTACCTATCAGAAAAAAGGGAAGAGAATAACTGCCACTTAATTTATGCCATGAGCCTTTGAAGGTCATGATGAAATTGGTACTGCCCGCAACTACAGGGATGATCATTCCCATACTGCCAACGATAGCTACCGTTTGCAATGACCAGGGGATAGGGCTGAACACAAAATGATGCATCCCGATAACAGTATAAAATAGTATCTGCGACCAGAACGCAAGAATTCCCAGGCCATACGAATAAATCGGCCTGTTCAATTGCTGCGGTAAATAATAGTAAACCAAACCTAATGTCAGCATCATAAACCACATGCCCACACCCTGGTGCATATAATATCCCTGCGATATGGTTTCGCCCAGACCATCCTGCCAGAAAGGAACATATCCGACCAGTGAAATTACAATTACGAACATCAATGCCGCGACAATGTACCAGTTGGAAACATAGATCTCTTTGGTTTTCCGGGTAGCTATTGTTTTTAAAAAATTAATCAGTGTGAGAACGATAGCTACGCCGAACAAAAGCATAATAGGCCAAATATATTCACGGTATTCGCCTCCGCTGTTATTGATACCCGACATAAGCGCAATCGTACCTAAAAAAACACAGGCATTAACCAGCCATAATGACCACCAGCCAAGTTTTAAACTATACAGCTTATTATTACCTACCCGAGGTATTACGTAATAAGCCAGGCCCAGCATGGCCATTGACGACCAACCCCAAAAAACTCCGTTGGTATGAACCGGCCTCAATCTCCCAAAACTAAGCCAGCTAAGGTGGTCCGCATCAGGGGCTACGAATTTAATGCCTTCATATTCTCCTACCGATGTGAAAAATACAAGCCAGATGGTAGCACATATTAAATACCAAAGAACTAATTTAGAAAGCTCCGGATCTACTTCCGGCCGTGCAATTCCTTTTCTTTTTTCTTCAATAAAACGTATGTTGGCGTGTTCATTTACATTTTTTATGATACCTCTTTTATCCTCCGGAGGCAATTGGCCCGAAAGCACGTTTTGAGAAATTTTATAATCCAGCACTTCCTTTCTTTTTCTCAAGGCATCTGTAATTTCCTCTTCCGGTAGGCTTTTTAGATAGTCGCTAATACGAGTTGCCTCCGCCATATCTTTCTTAGTCTTGTAGCGTTTCGCGAGGCTACGTACTTTTATAGTCATTAAAATAACAGCCACCAATATTGGGATTAGAATAAGAATCAGGGTGATAATGATTCCACCATCATTGAAAACAGATCCTGCCCCTGGCGCCGCCTGCTGCGCAGATGCGGGAGAACTAAATAGAAATGACACAATCAACAAAATCAATGCGGCTACGGGTGATCCTGTGTCACTGTTGTTATCTGTTTTTTTAATTTGTTTATAATTTAAAAAGTTCTCAATTTCCTCACGATTGAGCTTATTGATTATTTGATTTAAATCTGTGTCTTGTGAAGAGTCCACTTCCTTTTTTATTCGGCTCCTTAAACTACTGGTTCTGAAAGCAAGATAAATAGCTGCAAAAAATGTGGTCGCCAATAATAAGATCATCAGAATTAAAGCGCCAACGCCTTTGCCACTCGGTTCAGGTAGTGTAGAATCATCCTGGGCGAACAACATAGTGGGGATTAAAAAGCCCGTTAAAAAAGTGATGCAAGTTTTTTTGCAAAATGGTAGAATCATATCAGAAAGAATTAGTGCTTTGTCGAAAATAATCCTGAGCAACAAAAAATGGACGTGTGTAAACCTCAGCTTTAACAGCCAGATCCAAAAATGTATAAAAACAAATTTAGTATATATTTCTTCATAAAAAAGACAAAAGCATCTTTATACGAACCGGGTTCTCTTTCCTAAACAGAATTTCCTGATTACGCAAGTGGTCCGAATCCCTGGTGGGTGGCTACTGCAATCCTGTTCCAGGAATTAATCATAACGATCTGCATCACGATTTGCGCCAAAACCCTTTCGCCATAAAATTTCAAAACTTTTTCATAAGTTTTATCGCTGACTCCATTTTTTGAGATTGATGTGATTTCTTCGGTCAACTGTAGTACTGCTCTTTCTTCTTCAGAAAACAGCGGCGATTCCTTCCACGCGGATGTTGCAAAAATTCTTCTTTCGGTTTCGCCCAGCGATAAAGCTTCTTCCGTATATATATCTATGCAAAACGCGCAACCGTTAATTTGTGATGCCCTTATTTTTATTAACTGTGGAAGCAAAGCGGGTAACTGCGAATTGGTTACATAACTTTCCAAAGTGAGCATTGCCTTGTAACTATTTCTTTCCAGGTCTTGAATATTGATTCGTTTCTGTGGCATTTTTTTACTTGCTTTTTTAAGTTGGTAAGGTAATGATCTAAACCAATTATACTATGTCAATCATCGACTTCAGTAAACCGGCAATAAAGCTGTTTTTCTATTTTATTTTCCAAATTTAATATGTTGGTATTAATTATTCTTTTCGTTTTATCGTTGTCTCATTCATCTATTGTCTTCTTTGATTTTCTCCCTGATTTTGCAGTTGGAGAAGGATTTAAAATTAAATGAATTTCTTCATTCAAACTTTCGTTTGTATTTTAATCTTCCTCATCGTGTTATATTTTCTATTTCTGTGGCTCGAAAATCTGGTTGGTCGAAACCGCAATCCTGTTCCACGAATTAATGACCACAATCTGCATCAGGATTTGCGCCAACTCATTTTCATTATAAAATTTCAAAACTCCGTTATAAGTTGCATCGCTTACACCATGACTGGAAATGAATGTTACTTCTTCCGTTAATTGTAAAACTGCTCTTTCTTCATCGGAAAATAAAGGAGATTCTTTCCATGCTGATAAAGCAAATATTCTTCTTGGAGTTTCGCCCAATTTGATGGCCTCTTGTGTGTGCATGTCAATACAATACGCACATCCATTTATTTGTGAAGCCCGTATTTTTATTAGTTCGCGGAGCAAAACAGGCAATTGAGAACTCCTGGTATAATCTTCCACACCTCGTAGCGCTTTGTATGCAGCGGGCTCAAGGCTGTACACGTTAATTCTTTTTGTCATCGTCTTATTTTTTTGAAATTAATTTACTTATATAATCTGTCGTAACAGAGTTGTTGGTGATTTCTTCCATTCCTTCAGAGGCCAATAATCTTTGCGCCATATTTTTCATCGAATTAAAAGCATATTTTAAAAATCCGGGACCAAGGCTGATTCTTGCCAGCCCAATTTCTTTTAATGAAGAAAAATCGGGAATGCCCGGAACCATTAAAATATTTACTGGCAACGAAACCTCATTCATGATTATTACAATGCTTTCCTTTTCTTTTAAAAAAATCGGGTAAAAACAGTCTGCACCTGCATCTTTATAAGACTTTCCCCTGTCAATCGCCTCAGCTACTTTTTCTTCGTTGGAGAAATTCTTTTCTTTTATAAAAACATCAGTTCGTGCATTTATGAAAAGCGAACTCCCCATTTGAGATGCAGTTTTTCTGATAAGATTTATTTTTTCACATTGCTCTTCCCTGGTAGATAATTTTTGCTCATCATGTTTGCTATCTTCAAAATTGATTCCTGCGATCCCTGTGCCAATTAATTTTTTTATGTTCTCTTTTAATCCCAGGTTATTTTTTGCATAGCCACTTTCTACATCTGCTGTTACCGGAATATTCACGCTCTTAACTATTTTTTTCAGGATCAATAACAAATCTTCAAACGGAATCTTTTCTCCATCCTGGTATCCATTAGCCAAAGCAATAGAAGCGCTTGCGGTCGCAACAGCTTTATATCCCAAGTCTTGTAAAAGCATCGCTCCCAAAGGATCCCAGATATTAGGAAGAACTAAAAGATCACCATTGTGGTGAAGTTCATAAAATTGCTTTTCTTTTTGAGACTGAATATTTTCTGGTTGCATTTTTTGTAACGAATTTACATGTCTAGTGTTTGAAAAAAATGAACTTCAAAATTACTTTCTAAATTTTCAAATAGATTCCTAAAGCCGGAAATATTGGTAATGGTAAACGAATGGGCCGATGTCGGACCTTTTTTCGATTCGCATCTAAAAACAAAAAGCAACTTTGAATAATGGTTGACATGAAAATATCAGGCTATAGCATTCGCAGTGGACCAACAAAAAACCTGGATTCTTATTTACATAAATCAGATTAAATCGCATCGCTCCTGATTTCTTGTCCACCTGTTGATTTAAAATCTTCTATTATTTTTTTAAAATTTCCTTCGTTTATCGGAAGTGTCGCATCCGTGATAATTGTTGAATCAAATCCCAGTTCCAGCCCATCAAGCGCAGTAAAGTTTACGCAATAGTCAGCGGCTAAGCCGCATACATAAATTGAAGTGATCCCCCTTCCTTTTAAATAAGCGCCCATCCCCGTAGCTTTCTTTTTCCCGTTATCAAAAAAGCCACTGTAGCTGTCAACATTATTATCCATTCCTTTCCTGAAAATTGCTTCAATCTTTTTTGTGTCTAACATCGAAGAAAATTCAGCTCCTTCGGTTTCCTGAACACAGTGATCGGGCCACAATACCTGGGGCAAACCGTTGAGCTTAATTTCATCAAATATTTTTTTTCCGGGATGCATAGACGCAAAACTTTTATGATCCGCCGGGTGCCAGTCTTGTGTGGCTACCACCAAATCAAATTGACTTTGCAATTTATTGATTATCGGAATTACAGCATCACCATTTCGTACGGCCAATACGCCACCGGGAAGAAAATCATTTTGAATATCTACGATGATAAGTGCTTTCATTTCTAAACTGTTTTAGCAAACTGTCATTTTTTGTACAGAAAAAATAACAAAAATAGTCATTAATTGAATAGCTACTGTTGGCTGGCTTGCTTTCTCGGTTTAACTGTAACTTTACTCAAGGTTGCTAAATTATTTCATTAATTAAATTAAAAAAATGATTGCCAGTCTAAGTAACCAGGGCACAACAGAAATCTAAATGAAGACAAATTTAATTGAGTTAAATATTTTTATCGTAAAAGCAAAAAGAAAATGAATTTTAAAGGTAAAGTAGCCATAGTAACCGGTGCCGGCCAAGGCATTGGTTTTGAAATTTGCCGCCGGCTTGTACTGGAAGGGGCAACGGTTGTTCTCAATGATATAAAT
>JAHEZA010000227.1 GCA_023251335.1 Chitinophagaceae bacterium
GCAATTCTATACAAATAGGATTCGGTTTTCAACGCACATGGATTTTAGACCAACAAGGTTCCCCTTTAAAATATCAGACCAAAGAAAAAGTGCTAAGCCTGGGATATCAACACTTCAATGAAAATTCAGCTCTTGACATTCAATTAAATGGCGCATTGGGCGACTTCTTCCCTGCTGGTTTTTTCAATCGTCAGTTGTATGATCCCGGTTTTAATCCTGATGGCTCACATAAAACGGATTCCAGCTTAATGAATGGTAAAATATACAGTGGAAGAATAAAGCTTGGATACCTGAGATCGGTAAGCAATGGCTATAGTGTAATTGATAAAAAAGATTTGTACAGTAAAAATTATGTCGGGGCTTCGCTCAACAACCAATTGTTTTATACAGATAATTTTACCCGTACAGGCTGGATAAATAGCAGTTCTTTGAATGGGGAATTTTACCATCGTTCCAATTTCAATGAAAGAAACCGGTTTGAAATAAAAATTTCTATTCCGTTGTTCGCACGTGTAACAAGATTGCCTTATCATAATTCTATTAGTTCGTCTACCGGTGACAGTAATGTAAAGACTTTCTTTAAAGAAGGCAGCCGCTTTGCCTGGATCGGTAATTTTCAAAACGTGCAGATTGACGCGGGCTACGAGTATATGGTGAATAAAAATGTCGGAGTAGGTATGCATTATTTTGGTCAATGGCTACATTACGAAAAAGAAAAGCCTATCAATCTTTTCCAGAATCAACTCGCCCTTAAAGCATCATTGAACTATCAATAAGCAATCTTAAAATAAATTTATAATCATGAAATCAATCATTATTTACAGTGTGCTAATTCTTATCCTTGCTTCCTGTCAGAAAGCATTGACTGGCTCCGCAACACCTAATACACCCGAAAATAATTTCGAATCCATGTGGAAGGGTTACGATGATTTGTATGGTATGTTCGCCGTGCGGGATATTAACTGGGATTCTATTCATGATGAATTGCGGCCCCGGATAAATCAGCGTACAAGCAATCAACAGTTATACACTGTGCTCTCAGAAATGATCACGCCATTAAATGACATACATGTTTTTTTACAGCCAACAAGTGATGGACTTCCACGATATGAAAGCAATGAATTTTACAGAACACATACCGCGCAACAGGATTTTTCAATAGAGGTGATTAAACAAAATTATTTGCCCGGATTAATTACCATCGATGATAATTTTCATTATGGCATTTTACCAGGGAATATTGGTTATATACATTTTAGCGCTTTTGGGATGCCCGTCGATTTTTATAAAATGCAGATGGAGAAAGTGATGAAAACTTTAAAAGATACGAAAGGTATTATTATTGACATTCGTAATAATGGAGGCGGTGATGATATTGTTAGCCGATATATTGCCGGATTGTTTGTGACCGAAAAGAAATTGTATATGACCACTAAAAAGAAGAACGGCCCTTTACATGAGGAATTTACAACACCCGAATATTGGTATGCAGATAAACAGGGAAGTTTTCAATATACAAAACCGGTTGAATTGCTTACCACGCGATGGAGCGCAAGCGCTGCTGAAACTTTTACGTGGGCCATGAATACGCAAAAACAGGTAACACAAATTGGCGATACCACGTCTGGTGGCTTCAGTGATGTGATAGCACGTGAACTGCCCAATGGCTGGTTATATTTTGTGAGTGTTGGCGATTTCAGGAATGCGGATGGCAAAAGCGAAGAAGGTAAAGGCATTGCACCGGATATTTATATCGTCAATACAAAAGAAGATATTGATAGCGGAAAAGACAAAGTGCTTGAATTTGCGATGAGCAGATTTTGAATTCGGTTTGTTAATAATTTGCGCAGCAGGAACAAATCGCGACCTGTCTGTGCCGATGGTGATAGAAATTTGTAAAGACACGAATTGAGTAGCAGATGCGATTAAAGATAAAAATAGGAATTTGATTTATTTGTTTGTTCACTGTATTTAAAACCTGCCTGACGGTTTGGAAATCCTGATAGTGTTACAGAAAATCAATTCATCATTACCGGCATATCAATATAACTGTCAGAATAAATTTTCTGCTCTGCTTTTATATAATCATTGTCTTTGGCTTCATAAATATTAGGAACATATTTTTGAGGATTGCGATCAATAAGTGGAAACCAGGTGCTTTGTACCTGTATCATTATTTGGTGGCCTTTTAAAAATACATGATTGATATCGTGCAGATCTATTACAAATTCTTCACGTTTACCTGGCTTAAGAGGTGAAGGATTAGAAAAGCTTTTTCTAAACCTGCCGCGAAAAACTTCCATTGCTACCGGCAATTGGTAACCACTCATGCTCAAACTTTCTTTATCAAACGCGGGATATACATCAATCAGTTTCACCACCCAATCCGCATCAGTTCCGGAAGTGCTGGCAAATAAATGCGCCATAATTTTTCCCGTAACAGTAATATCCTGAGTCAATGAATCAGAAGTAAAACTAACTACATCGGGCCGTGAATAAACAAAGCGCTGATCCTCTACCTGCCAGGGCCTCCAACGGCTACCAGGGCCATAAGTTGCTTCTATTGGCTGCGTGCGATAAGGCACGGGGTGAGCAGGATCGCTGGTATATGAAACAAACCCTGTTGACGAAGGTTTGTCAAAACTGCATTTATGATCGGCACCCGCATATAATTTTTTTACCTGTGCTTCTTTTGGAGGCCAGGTGTTATAGGTCTTCCAAACATTCGATCCGGTCTGAAAGCAAGTTGCTTCGGCAATTTTTTCATTACCAGTTCCTTTTAACCAATAGTCGAACCATCTTTTTTGCAGATCACGAAAATCAGCACTTGTGTTTTTTACAAAAGAAATTTTGCCAAGGCTGTCTCCTTTTCCTCTTGCCCAGCCCCCATGGTTCCACGGGCCAAGGACAATATAATTTCTGTTGAAACTATCTTTCTTTTCCATGTGATCATACATCGATTGCGGGCCATTAATATCTTCCTGGTCAAAATATCCACCCACATGAAGCATGGGAATTTCCGGATGGGAAATATAATTAAGCGGAGAGTTTTTTTGCCAGTAAGCATCATAATTTGGATGCTGAACAAAAGAATTCCAGGTAGGAATTTTTCCATGAAAATATTTTTCATTCACATTCTTAAGCGAGCCCAGTTTTAAATACCAATCGTAAAGATCATATTGGGGAAAAGGAAAATGAGAATTAGTAGTTTTATCAATTTCTACGCGGTAGCTGTATTCCATTCCATAGCTTAGGCGAAAAGCGCCGTTGTGATGAAAATCATCGCCCAGGAAGAGATCTCCCATACATGCCTGTTCTGACGCGGCTTTCAACGATGGATGTGGATCAATAGCGCCAACCAGTGCGAGCCAGCCCGGATAGGAAATGCCAAGAATTCCTGCTTTGTTATTATTATTCGAAACATTTTTTACCAGCCAATCCACAGCATCCCAGGTATCAGTACTTTCATCAATAGTTCCTTTTTGTTCCAGATGAGTTATGGGTTGATGAATCTGCATAGTTCCTTCACTTTTATATTTTCCCCTGATATCCTGGAACACAAATATGTAGCCTTCTTTTGCCATGTCAGCGTAATATGGAACTTTTAAAATATCAAAACCATCACTTACCGACGCGCCATAAGGAGTGCGCTGTATCAATATAGGCAGCGGTTCCGTGTGTTCCTTAGGCGTGAATATCACCGTATTTAACCGCACGCCATCACGCATAGGGATCATTACTTCCTGCATACTATAACCTGTAATAGTTTGGGCAAAAATGGAAGTGAAAGCAATGATTAAAAAGGAAAGAAGCGCTATTTTTTTCATGTATTTATTTTTATTTTTTTACTTGTTTTCTGAAAAATATTTCCGGTTAACCTGAACATTTAGATTGGTAGATTTATGATAGATAAAAATAAAGTTGAAAATAAAAGTAACGCTTTACAGAGAAAAAATGACAAATAAATCACTGCTTCTGTTGGCGTCGTCAACAGCAACAAAATTTAATACAAATGTATCTGCTCTGCATGCGACAAAAAAAAACGACAAGAACTTTTTAGGGATTTTTTTATATTAAAAGTCTCAATCGTTTGACGAGGACGTAAGCAACAGCAGGCAGGCTCCCGCATTTCGAAAAATGCATTAATCCATGGCGAGCACTAGGAAGAAATATTCCGTCAGCAATCAATAAGAAGTTATTTTACAGAAACCGGGCAAGGACTTGTTTTAAAAATTATCTTTATGGTGATCAATCCTAAAACAGTTTTGAAATGTTGCAAACTGAAGTTTAAAAATGGGTAGAGCACATACAAAAGAACTTATAAAATTTCTCAAACCTTTTGACAAAGAAGTAACAGAAGTAGTTATGTGGCTTCGGGATCTTGCATGGGATTTTTGTCCGAAGGCAAACGAATTAATTTATGACAATTATAATGCTGTTTCTTTAGGATGGTCGCATACAGATAAAGTGGGACATAACATTTGTTCCGTTGTGATCTACAGGGCGAATCAAAATGTTCATTTTGGTTTTTATTGGGGCAATGAACTTTCAGACCCCGAACATATTCTTTTAGGAGAGGGCAAACAGTATCGCTACATCCTCGTGCGCGACAAGAAACAATTTCCAAAGACATATATGAAGCAGCTTGTAAACGAGTCGTACGCCAATTCTCTTTCTAAGATTAAAGACCAAAAACAAATCAAACACGGCCACACTATTATCAAATCAGTATCAGAAAAAAAGCGGAACTAGTTATGATGATGACCCATTACTACTAAAGAATCCACTATCGCATGTCGGGGGAAATTTCTCAGAAACCAAAACATTAATACCGGCCAATATATAAAAGAATTAAATTTATCATCTAAAATATTTTACAGTGGAACAACAACTTCAGGAAATAAGCGAAAGGCAAAAAGCATCGTGGAATCAATTTTCCCCCGGATGGAAAAAGTGGGATGCAGATATCCTTGACTTCATGAAACCTATCGCCGACAAAATGATTGATCTGCTAAAACCCAAACGGGCAGAGACAATTCTGGAAATCGCGGGAGGAACCGGTGAGCCTGGTTTGAGCATCGCTTCTATGCTTAACGGCGGAAAAGTTATTATCACCGATCTGGCAGAAGGCATGCTTGATGTAGCGCGTGAAAAAGTCTCAAAAAATGGAATCACTAATGTAGAATT
>JAHEZA010000228.1 GCA_023251335.1 Chitinophagaceae bacterium
TAAAAAATATCTTCATGCATGAATCAGTTTGGTTTGGACAGTTGTAAAAATAAATAAATAATCTTTTCGAATACAAAAGAATAATCTTTTGTATTCGAATGCAATGCTTTTTCTCAAAAATGTCGACTTCACTACCATACCTTTGAGTTTTGCCCTTGTATAGAAAGTTATAAGACTGATTCTATTATGAAGTTTTCGCCCGACTAAAATAAACATTATGACAGAAAGAAGAGAATTTTGGCAATGCGGGCCGATCGAAGATGTTCCTGCCTTATTACAACCGGTGGCGCATGCGCTGCTTGAAGTTGGAGCAGAAGTGCGTATTATTATGGAAGGTTTTCCTGAACAATTATTATGGAAAAAGCCGGCCGGTGTTGCCGCTCCGGCTTTCCATTTGCAACATATCAATGGCGTCATTGACCGGCTTTTTACCTACGCACGAAAAGGATTGTTAAGTAAAGAGCAAATGCATGCTCTCTCATTGGAAGGAGACCAAGAAAATAATTCTTTATCAATGAAGCAAATGATTTCAGGATTGGACAATAGGATTTCTTCTGCAATTGAAGAATTAAAAAAGATAAATCCTGAAACTCTGGCAGAGGGGAGAGGAGTGGGCCGAAAGCAAATACCCACTACATTGATAGGATTATATTTTCATGCGGCGGAGCATTCGATGCGCCATGCAGGCCAGTTGCTGGTAACTGTTAGAATATTGAAATCATCAGTTGATTCAGGCGAACAGTAAACTGACATTTATCGTGTATTTTATTTTGGCTACCAAAACTTGAAAGCAAGTGCGATGATGGCATAAATCATTGTCACGATAAAAATCCCTTTAGCCGTTTTATCCCGATAGCCATTGACGTAAATCGTAAATAAGATGGCGTTGGCCATCAACGAAACGCTGATCGATACGGTAATTAGATTGGGATTGAGTTTCATCCATTGCAACATTTCCGGGAAGGAAAGGCTTTTAAATTTAATAAGTTTATAAATAAGGAAACCTATCATGGGCGCGATAAATCCTAATGCCAGTCCGAAAATAAAATTGTCTTTTTTGAAAATCATAAAATATCCCAGTTTTTTTCTAATTCTTTTTTTAGGGTATAATTGGTGAGGTCGAATTGTACAGGAACCACGCTCACATAATTGTGTTCCAACGCCCAGACATCGGTATCCTCGCCTTCATCAAAATTTACAAATTGGCCGGTAAGCCAGTAATATTTTCTTCCATTCGGATCCTGCCTTTCGTCAAAATCTTCATCGTATTTAGCATAAGCCTGCCTGCACACTTTGATGCCATTCATTAGCTCAAGCGGCATTGATGGTATATTCACATTGAGCAGAAAATGTTTTTCAAATTTTTTGCCCAAAACGCTTTTTACAATTTTATGTACATAATGCTCAGCGGCAGTGAAATCGGCTTCGATACTGTAATCGAGAAGTGAAAAACCTATGGAGGGAATGCTTTCTATGGAGGCTTCCATGGCCGCGCTCATCGTGCCTGAGTAGATCACATTAATAGAGTGATTGGCGCCGTGATTGATGCCACTTAAGCATATATCGGGCTTTCTATGAAGAATTTTATCTACGGCAAGTTTTACGCAATCCACCGGAGTGCCGTTAGTTTGCCAGGCTTCGGCCCCGTCAAAAATATCTTTTACCCTGTTTAGTCTTAGCGGCACCCCAATCGTGATAGCATGCCCCATTCCGCTTTGAGGTTTATCCGGCGCTACTACTATTACATCGCCCAGATCTTTTACAGCATTTACAAGGCTCTTAATACCCGGTGCAGTAATTCCATCATCATTGGTTATTAATATAATTGGTCTTTCTTCTTTGATCTCGGTCATTAAATTCTTAAGGTTTATTTTTTGTTTGTTCTTATTTCCACGATTGACGATTCGCCATTCACGCTTACCATCTAAACCAGGGCCTGGCTACTGCTTCTCTAAACGGCCATGGAATGGCAATTAGTATAATCACTAACGCGATCCCAAAAAATAATAATGTTTTTCTGAATTTAGCTTTGGACGTATTGGCCTTTTTTACAGAAACTCTTCCTGCATGAACTAATACCCACGCGATGATCATCATCACGCTATGCTCCATGGTAAAGAACCGGGCCATCGGGTCTTTCATGCTTTCGCCAAGATGTTTTAAACTTTCAAACCATCCATTGGAAAAATAAAGAATTAACCCGATCAGTAATTGTATATCCATACTGAGCATAAAAAAGAAATTGCTTCTGCCATGGCCCGCCGAGTATTCTCTTTTCCCCGATAAGCCTGTTAAAGCGCTTATTACCGTCCAGAAAGCGAAAATTAGAACAAGCCAGCGAATTAAACTATGTAATATCAAAAGCGTTTGCATAAGAATTTTTTTTGCAAAAGTAAGGGGAAGCAGGCAAGTAGCAAGTAGATGAAAACTGAAAAGATCAGATCAGCAAACTAAGTTGTTGTATAACGAAAGAATGGTTTGGTGAAAAGCGAAAAAAATAGTTATTGCCCGGCTAAAAATGATCGATTTCACTAAAAGACTTGCTGATATTAAGTTTCACAACTCCTCTCCTTCAGAATTGTCCTCCTGAACTTCAAAGGATGGTTGGGGATGAGGCCAATGCCAGTGTAGTTTTTAACCAGTTAGCCGGGCAGTAATGAAAAGAAATATTATTAAAGTAATTCTCCGTAAAAAAATAAAACCATAAAATCTTATCTTTGTGGTTTATTGCCCGATAGTATAACGGTAGTACAGCAGATTCTGATTCTGCTTGTCTTGGTTCGAGTCCAGGTCGGGTAACATTCAGAGATGATACAGTAGTATGATCTTTTTAATAAAAATGACTCCGTAGCTCAGTTGGTAGAGCAACAGACTCTTAATCTGTGGGTCCAGAGTTCGAGCCTCTGCGGGGTCACCCAAAATTTTTTGATCTTCCTGCGTCCTTTGACATTTTTGGCCACTGCGGATTTTTACTAATTAATAAATGAACTTTCAAATTTTTTGCAGCAGGCAAACAAATTCCCATGATTTTTATTTAGCTGTTTTTTTAAAAATCTATCCTGTAATAATTCACAGGTATAAATTGATTTTCAATACGAACAACTATCTTCTTCCTGATTTTCCTCATACACGCTAAAACAAAAATTCCCGACTTTTGCGCAACAAATCCTGTAAACTGTACCTGAATGTCCAAAGCAATTTATATAGCATCCTCCGAACCTAACAGCGGCAAGTCGGTGATTACGCTCGGTTTAATGAACATCCTGTTGGGGAAGCTCAGGAAAATCGCTTACTTCAAACCCGTAATCATTGAAAATAGTATCAACAATAAGGATGTCAATATCGAAACCATGATTGATCATTTTGGTTTGGAAGTTACTTATAATGATTGTTATGCGTTTACCTATCCGGAATTGTTGAAACTTCGCAGTGAAGGCAACGAAGCTTTTGTAATTGATACCATCATCACCAAATATAAAAAACTTGAAGATACTCATGATTTTGTGCTGGTAGATGGGATGGACTTCGAGGGCGAAGGCGCATCGTTTGAATTCTCTTCCAATGTAGAGATCGCTAAGAATTTGTCTGTGCCGCTGATCCTCGTTGCCAGGGGCGATGGATATTCTCCCGACGAAGTAACGAGTAAAATACTTTCCACTATGCAAATTTTGAGAAGCAACGAAGTGAGGCTTCTTGCCGTGGTTGCCAATAAAATAAATGCTGCGGATGTGGAAGGGCTACAGGAAACGTTTGCACGGCGCCTGCCCGAATCAATACTTACTGCTATCATTCCTTTTGAAACCGAATTGCGTAGCCCGACAATGAAAGAAATTGTAGAAGGTGTTGACGGCAAAATATTATTTGGTGAAAATTATTTGTCAAACCCGGTCGATAATTTTATCGTAGGCGCTATGCAGTTAAATAATTGTCTTATGTATCTGCAGGAAAATACATTGATAGTTACTCCCGGCGATCGCGGCGATATTATTGTTGCGATGATACAGGCTAATCTTTCCAAAAACTATCCGAAAGTGGCTGGTATCATTCTTTCCGGGGGGCTGTCGCCCGAACAGCCTATCATCAAACTGGTAGAAGGGCTGGAAACCGTGATTCCGATAGCGCAGGTAGCAACCGGAACATTTGAAACGGTAAATAAAGTGGCAGCGGTTAAGTCAAGAATTTATCCTGAAAACAAATTGAAGATAGAACACGCTATCAACATTTTTGAAAAAAATATGGATACCAATTCATTGTTGGATAAAATCGTTACTTCACATCCCGGAGGTGTTACCCCACGAATGTTCCAATATGAACTGGTCAAGAGAGCCACGCTTCATAAGAAACATATTGTGCTGCCAGAAGGAAGCGATGACCGCATCCTGGAAGCTGCTGCCAAATTATCAAAACAGGAAGTGGTGCGACTTACTATTTTAGGAAAAAAAGATGAGATAGAAACTTCGCTACAGCGTTTGAATATTGAGCTGGATCCCCGAAATGTAACTATTATTAATCCTGCCGATTCGCCGTTGTTGCCCGACTATATCAATACATTGTATGAATTGCGAAAAGATAAAAATGTGAATATGGATATGGCGACAGATTTCATGAAAGACGGCGCTTACTTTGGTACAATGATGGTTTATAAAGGCCATGCAGATGGAATGGTTTCAGGCGCTGTCAATACCACGCAACATACGATTAGACCTGCGTTGCAATTCATAAAAACGAAACCCGGCGTTTCTACTGTTTCTTCGGTGTTTTTCATGTGTCTCCAGGATCGTGTAATTGTTTTTGGCGATTGTGCCGTAATACCAAAGCCCACTGCTGAACAATTGGCTGAGATAGCTATCTCTTCAGCAGAAAGCAGTAAGATGTTTGGTATCGAGCCAAGGGTTGCGATGCTATCTTATTCCTCCGGCAGTTCGGGCAGGGGAGAGGAAGTGGATAAGGTGCGCGCTGCTACCGAAATCGTGAAAATGCGCAGGCCGGATCTGCCGGTAGAAGGGCCGATACAATATGATGCAGCAGTGGACCCGACAGTGGGCAAACAAAAAATGCCAAATTCTAAAGTAGCCGGAGAGGCTACGGTGCTCATCTTTCCTGATCTGAATACCGGGAACAATACATACAAGGCAGTGCAGCGCGAAACCGGTGCAGTTGCC
>JAHEZA010000229.1 GCA_023251335.1 Chitinophagaceae bacterium
TATCGCGATCACCGTTCAATGGATTCCACATTTTTCTCTAATGTGGTTCCCGCAGGTCACTACCTTGCTATCATTGCGGGCACCATCATTGGAAGCGTTTCATTTATCGGTAGTATGATTGCCTGGGGGAAATTAAGTGGAAAAGTAAAAGATTATTCTTTTAAAGGGCAGCATCTGTTTAATATTCTTCTTCTTCTTTTGGTGTTGGCAACCGCCGTATTTACTTATTTTTCAAATACTCAAACCGTAAATATTCCTTTCTTCATTACTGTAGGATTAGCGCTTTTGTATGGGGTGTTTTTTGTGTTGCCGATTGGCGGAGCAGATATGCCGGTCGTTATTTCATTATTGAATTCTTTCACAGGCGTGGCGGCTGCTTGTGGTGGTTTTTTATATAATAATAAGGCGATGCTTACCGGCGGCATCCTGGTGGGTGCGGCAGGAACATTGCTTACTATCCTCATGTGCCGGGCCATGAACCGCAGCCTGATGAACGTACTGATTGGATCGTTTGGTGGCAATGCACATTCGGATGCAGGTGCAAAAAGTGAACATGGAAATATCAAAGAAATTTCTGTGAGTGACGCAGCAATGCTAATGGCATATTCAAAAAAAGTAATGATAGTTCCGGGGTATGGATTGGCCGTGGCGCAGGCCCAACATACCTGTCATGAGTTGGAAAAAGCACTGGAAGAAAAAGGAGTTGACGTGGAATACGCCATTCATCCGGTAGCCGGGCGTATGCCGGGCCACATGAATGTGTTGTTGGCGGAGGCCGATGTGAGTTATGATAAATTACGGGAAATGGAAGATGCAAATGAAGACTTCAAATCTACCGATGTGGTATTAATTCTTGGCGCTAATGATGTGGTAAACCCCGCAGCAAAAAATGATCCTTCTTCGCCCATATACGGAATGCCAATACTGGAAGTAGAACTGGCAAAAAATGTAATCATTAATAAAAGAAGTATGAAGCCCGGATATGCCGGTATAGAAAACTAATTATTTTATCAGCCGAAAACTTCAATGCTTTTTGGCGATGCAAAAAAAGTATTGCAGGAAATCCTGGCCGAACTGAAAGAGATTTAGATCGGAGGCTTCACCAGTAAACTAACTTATTTCGGAATTTTCCATTCTGATAAAATTGTTTTGTTCCATTTTTCCCACTTCATTTGGAGATAGAAAACGCTGTAGCCTGAAAACAGTAAACAAACAAATATTAGATATTTCCACTCGTTACGCTACAAAAAAAAATCCTTCACGTTTTTTGTGAAGGATTAGAATCTATACTGATAATTTTTTGACCTACTTTTTAGCGCTGGTTTTGTCATTCTTTAAAGCGTCAAAAGCTGCTGCTGTCAGCACCTCGCCAGTAAGTTTTACAAATTTTACATCATCCGCCCCTGCAAATTTTACAGTCAGCGTTTTATCAATCTGACCTAAGGCAGCAGCGTTGAAAGTAGCTTTTATTGTGCCTGTTTTACCTGGCGCAATTGGAGATTTCGTATAATCGGAAACAGTGCAACCGCATGAAGGCCTGGCTTCTTCTATCAACAGAGGTTCGGTCCCTACATTGGTAACGGTAATAGTAGCCTCAGCCGGTACATTTTGTTTTATCTTTCCGAAATCATAAGTATCCACACTTAGTTTAGCGATATCATTCGCTTTTTTCTGTGCAAATAATGAAGTAGAGCTTAAAAGAGCGATTGCTAACAATAATCTTTTCATAATGTGGTTTGTTTAAATTTTATTGATCGTTTTTTAACGTGTTTAAAGAGGTATTAACAGGAGCGGAAGTAACTGGTGTTTTCCATACTTCGCCTTTAATAATAATTTGTTTGCTTTGACTGCCGCTATAATTAATAGTAACGGATTTGTTAAAGGGGCCTTCGTTAGCGGCGTTATAACCTACTTTAATGACCGCCGTAGCGCCAACTGCTACAGTATCTTTGCTCCATTCCGGAGTGGTACAGCCGCAGCTTGCTCTTACGTTTTCAAGCGCAAAGGGAGCATCTCCGGTATTTGTAAATTCAAAATCATGGGTCACTGGTTTACCCTGTGGAATTTTTCCGAAATCATATTCAGTTTCCTTCAATGTAAGGCTTTCTCTGGGGGCTACAGGCGCTGCGGTTACATCAGCGCGGGTTTGTGAAGAATTACTTATAGCATTTTTATTTTTTTTGCTTACTTTAGTAGCATTCCCTTGTGCGGTTGCAGCTAAAGAAAAAGCAACACATCCAATAATTGTAAATATTTTTTTCATACTTCGTTTATAACAATTTCAAAGATACTAAAACGCCCTATATGGTTGCAAATTGTGGAAGGCTTTTGACTTTTTTAACATTCATCAATCATAATTAATATTTTTGCCTGTATGGATATCAATCAAATCAGTGATGAAAACCTTTTAGAAAATCTGTCCTTTGAAAATTTTAGGGACGAGGTTCTGAAAGATTATAAAGTGATTTGCGAAAGCAGGGAAACGAGCTTATTGAGTAGAAAGGAAGTTTTGACAGGGAAAGCCAAGTTTGGGATTTTTGGCGATGGCAAGGAGGTAGCACAGGTAGCCATGGCAAAGTTTTTTATGCCGGGCGATTTTCGGGCGGGTTATTACCGGGATCAGACATTGATGTTTGCAGGGGGAATGGCTACCATAGAGCAGTTTTTTGCGCAACTTTATTCAGATCCGGATATCAAAAATGAACCTTTTAGCGCCGGCAGGCAAATGAACGCACATTTCGCCACGCCTTTCGTAGATGAAAACGGAGACTGGCTTGACCTGGCAAACAGAAAGAATATTTCATCGGATATGGCGCCCACTTCCTCCCAAATGCCGAGAGCTTTAGGGCTGGCTTTTGCATCTAAAATTTTCAGAGAACTAGATATCCTTCATGAATTTGAGAATCTGAGCGATAATGGAAATGAAGTTTGCTTTTGCACCATTGGAGATTCGGCTACCTCAGAAGGGCATTTTTGGGAAGTAATGAATGCGGCTGGTGTATTACAAATTCCTCTCGCTGTATTTGTATGGGATGATGGGTATGGAATTTCTGTTCCCAAAGAATATCAGACTACTAAGTCTTCTATTTCGAAAGCGTTAAGCGGTTTACAAAAAAAAGAAAATACCAACGGAATTAACATCTATAAACTGAAGGGATGGGATTATGCAGGCATGTGTGAAATACTGGAAGGCGCTATTAGAAATATGAGGGAAACCCATACGCCTGCACTTTTTCATGTAGATGAATTGACGCAGCCCCAGGGGCACTCCACTTCCGGCAGCCATGAACGTTATAAAAGCCCTGCGCGTCTTGCCTGGGAAAGAGAATGGGATTGCAAAAAGCAGATGCGCGACTGGATAATAGAGAACGCGCTGGCAAGTGATGAGGAATTAAGTGAAATAGAGAGAGAAGCAAAATTATATGTAAAACAATGCAGAAACAGGGCCTGGGAAAAATACATTAATCCAATAAAAGCCCAGGTAAATGAGGCAGTTAGTCGTTTGCAAAAATTTAATACAATTGCTAAAAATAAGGAGATCGAAACACTTATAACTGATCTGAGAACTAACCGTGAACCGCTGAGAAGAGATGTAATGAAAGCCTTGGCAACGGTGATCGACCTGCACAGTTCCGGAAAAAATCCGGGTGAGATTAAAAGTTTTTATGAAAAACTAACTAAGGAAAACGAATCGATTTTTAATACCTACCTCTATAATGAAGGTCCAAAATCCGCCTTGAAGGTTGAACCTGTGGCGATTCAATATCATAATGACGACAAGGTGGTGAATGGATTTGGCATACTGAACAGATACTTTGACGAACTATTCGCAACCAATAAAAAAGTGATTGCGTTTGGTGAGGATCTGGGGCATATTGGCGATGTAAACCAAGGTTTCAGCGGGCTACAGGAAAAATACGGGAAGGAAAGAATTTTTGATACGGGCATTCGGGAGCTAAGTATAATAGGCCAGGGAATCGGCCTTGCACTACGGGGATTGCGGCCTATCGCTGAAATACAATACCTGGATTATATGCTTTATGCGCTGGAACCGTTGAGCGATGATGTAAGTACAACACACTTTCGAACATTTGGCCAGCAAAGCGTTCCCTTAATTGTAAGGACAAGGGGCCATCGCCTTGAAGGTATCTGGCACAGTGGTTCTCCGATGGGAATGATTATTAATTCTCTCAGAGGAATGTATGTATGCGTACCAAGAAATATGACGCAGGCGGTTGGGATGTACAATACTTTATTAGCCGGCAATGATCCGGGCATGGTGATTGAATGCTTAAATGGGTATCGGTTGAAAGAACGATTGCCATCTAATTTGCTGGAATACAGGGTTGCCTTGGGTACTCCTGAAATTATAAAGGAGGGCACGGATATTACAATTGTTTCATACGGATCGGTGCTTCGGATAATAGAAGAAGCTGCCGAGGTGCTGGACAAATTGAATATCAGTTGTGAGGTAATGGATGTGCAAACTTTACTGCCGTTTGATCTCCCTCATTCCATTCTCGATTCATTAAAGAAAACGAATCGTATTCTCTTTGTTGATGAAGATGTTCCGGGAGGCGCCGCGGGTTTTATGTTCAACAAAGTGATGGAGGAGCAGGGTGGCTATCGCTGGCTGGATGTGGCGCCGCGAACGCTTACCGGCAAAAATCATCGCCCGTCTTATGGAAGCGATGGAGATTATTTTAGTAAGCCAAATGTGGAAGACATTGTACGTGTGGCAAAAGAAATGATGGCGGAATAACTTTTTTAATCGAACTAATCATTACGAAATTAGAGATGATAACCAATACCGAAAGGCGCTTTATTAATGAATGGGTTGAACAAAAAAGTGGCCCGAGATGGAAATATTATTTATTATTTGGTCTGGCCTGGACTGCTGTTTCCTTCCTGGTTATATTTTTTCTTACCAAGTTGTTTACTTCATTGTGGGCAACCGGCGGGGCAAATCTTATCTACATTTTTATTATCATTTCTTTGGTTACCGGGTTTCTTTATACCCATTTTACTTATGTTACCAATGAAAAAAAATATCATAGAATTATGGACAGGGAAAAAAGAAATGCCAATTAATGCGACATCATTTTCTTTGATTTTTTTACAAT
>JAHEZA010000230.1 GCA_023251335.1 Chitinophagaceae bacterium
AATGTTTTGTTGGCTCAACCAAACCCTTCTGATAATTTGCAATTTGATTCGCTTGCGACGAGGTGGGATGAGAGCATGCCTCTTGGGAATGGATGGCTGGGAGAATTGATTTGGAAGAAAGATAATAAGCTTCGCATTTCCTTAGACCGGGTTGATCTGTGGGACGACAGGGCTATGCCAAAAATTGATCAGCTAAAATTCAAATGGGTGATAGCACAGCTAAATAAAGGACAGTATGATACCGTACATAAAATTGGGGACGAACCTTATGATAAAAGCCCGGCGCCAACAAAAATTCCCGGCGCGGCGCTGGAGTTTAATTACCTGCCTTTTGGAAAAGTAATTTCTAATATGCTTGATATTAAAACAGCACTAAGTATCATTAAATTTGAAAACGGCGTAGTGCTTTATAATTACGTTCATGCCGTAGATGAAACCGGGTACTTCGCATTTAATAATTTACCGAAATCACAGTCAGGCATAAACGAAGAAAGCTGCATCCCGGAATTGATGATTCCAAATTATAATGCTGCCGATGTGGCCAAAGATGATAACAGCCATGGTGGTGAAGGATTACAAACCCTCGGATATAAAAAAGGCATAGTTACAAAAACCGCCAACAGCATTCGATATCACCAGCCTACGTGGAATGGGAACTATTATGAAGTGCTTGTGCAATGGAAGAAAATTTCGCCAACTGAAATTATAGGCTCGTGGACTATTTCAAATAATAAAAAAGCATTTTTGCCCGAATTGAAAAAAAATTCAAGTGAAATGCCAGAATGGTCATCTCACCTGAATTGGTGGAATCATTTCTGGGATCAATCTTCTGTTTCCCTGCCGGATTCAATTCTTGAAAGGCAATACTATCTTGAATTGTATAAGATGGGTTGCGTGGCAAGAAGCAATACGCCGCCTATTTCTTTACAAGCTATCTGGACCGCTGACAATGGAAGCCTTCCTCCCTGGAAAGGAGATATTCATAATGATTTAAATACCGAATTGAGCTACTGGCCTTTTTATGCAGGCAATCATTTGGAAGCGTCACAATCATTTACCAACTGGCTTTGGAAAACCAAAGAACAAAATAAAAAGTGGACGAAAAATTATTTTGAAGTGAATGGCTTAAATGTACCGGGCGTTACTACTATTACGGGAAAAGAAATGGGTGGATGGATACAATATTCGATGAGCCCAACAACGGCAGCCTGGCTTTCGCAACATTTTTACTGGCAATGGAAATATAGTATGGATAGAAAATTTTTACTGGAAAAATGCAAGCCCTATTTTGATGAAGTACACGAATATCTAAAAAATATTCTTTCGATAGATCCCGCTACAAAAAAATACCAATTGCCTTTAAGTTCCAGTCCGGAGATTTATGATAACAGTACCAAGGCCTGGTTTCATCAATGGACGAATTATGATTTGTCGCTGGTGAAATCTTTTTATGATGATTACGAAGAAGTGCTGCAAGCCGCCACAGGAAAGATTCCTGCTGACATCGAAAAAGAAAAAAATTTACTGCCTGGTTTGGATACGAACGAAACGGGCCTTAGCATCGCGCCCGGTGTTGACCTGTTTGAGTCGCATCGCCACATGTCTCCCTATATGGCTATTTATCCATTGAACCTGCTTGATATTGAAAATAAAAACGATAGTATCATTATAAAAAATTCTTTACGTCAAATCGAACAAAAAGGAACACGCGCGTGGTGTGGTTATTCATTTAGCTGGATGGCCAGTTTGTATGCCAGGGCCAAAGAGGGTGATAGTGCTGCAAAAATGTTACAAATATTTGCTACCAATTTTTGTTCTGTAAATAGTTTTCATTTGAATGGCGATCAGAAGGGCGGGCAGTATTCCAGCTTCACTTACCGGCCATTTACACTGGAAGGAAATTTTGCTTTTGCAAAAGGAATCCAGGAAATGCTTTTGCAAAGCCATAAAGAATACATTGAAATTTTTCCTGCTATTCCATCAAATTGGAAAAACGTTTCTTTCAATAAACTTCGTACTCAAGGTGCGTTCCTTGTTTCTGCGATAAAGGAAAATGGCGTCATTGATGAAGTAAAAATATATTCAGAGAAAGGCGGATTATTGCGCTTGAAATTGCCTTTCAAAACTTTTTATATTACTGATAATTCAAAAAAATATTCGTTCGATGAAAAAGAAAATATTATTGAAGTTAAAATGAAAGCGGGAGAAACTATTTTGATAAAGAACGGCTATGAGTAGTAAACAAACCTGCCTGCCGGCAAAGGCAGGCAAATTCCCGGGATTCTTATTTTTAATTTATGATGAAAAAGGAATCTGCGCATCGTGCCATACACTTGAAAATCCTCCAAGAATGGCAAAGCCGTTTTTATCATAATTAAGCTTGTTTAATTTTAGATCATCAATATCTGATTGAAAAACTTTTCTTGTAAAAGGATTCATCGTGCCGCCTTTTAATCCTGCAGGAACCGTAGGATCGTACTGAAAAGGAGGATCCACTAAAGTGCCACGAGGATACATGATTCCAGGCCGTCCCTGGCCGCGAATATCTAAATGGCGCGGATGATCCAAACCAAATGTATGACCAAATTCATGCGCAGCCGTTGTGGAATTATTTACAAGATTTTCCAGCTTGAAATATCCTGTGTTGGAACCCAATCCATCTACAAAAGAAATATTTCCATGTGCGTATTCTTCAACCCGGAAGTAATTAACCCGCGGATCGGAATTTTGATAGATGGTTTCAGGCGTAACCAGTGGTTCATAAATCCCTTCGATATCAAAAAACACTTTGTAAAAATTTCTCTTGATGATTACACTGCCCTGCGCTTTGTTCCAATGACGTGCTATGTCTTCTGCTATTTGGCGGCTTAAAACACCGGTAGCGGCGCCACCATAAAAATAAATGACCGAATGAATAATCAGTAAATTATCAGCAGGTTGTAATTCTACTTCGCCCATGTTAATGAGGGGAAAAGTGATGAGTAATTGGTGATCATCGATGGGTTATGAGTGATGGGTGACCAGTTATCAGCAATCGGAATGAAGACAACAAATAGCTTATTACTAATAACTCATTACTGATCCCTCACCACTCACAACAATCAACTCAAAGTTGCGTCCATGGTAATTTCAATATTCGAACTTAACGATTTCGAAATGGGACAATTTTCTTTCGCGTCCTTTGCGCAAGCATCAAATTTCTCTTTACTGATTCCCGGAATTTTTGCTTTCACGGTAAGATGTGACTTTGAAATAGCACCATTTCCAAAAGTAATATCACATTTGGTTTCTATTTTGTCAGGCGTAAATCCTGCTTCGTTTAAAACCAAACTAAACTTCATTGAAAAACATCCTGCATGTGCGGCAGCTATTAATTCTTCGGGATTAGTGGCATCTTTAGCATCTCCAAATCTTGAAGCGAATGTAAAAGGTGCTTTATTCAATGCACCGGTTTCGGTAGAAATAATTCCTTTTCCTTCTTTCGCGGTTCCCTGCCATTCGGCATTTGCATATTTACTCATAGTTTTATATTTTAATGATTACAAAAATTAATTAGTCTATTGATTAGGAATTCAGGCTTTTTATTCGTTTACTGAATCAAGTTATTCGTGAATTAGATAATTGGCTAATCAACTAATTGGTAAATCTCTTACCATTTTTATACCAACATCCGGTGAAATTAAGAAGAAGAATTTACGACTTCAGTAAAAAAATAAAATTATTAAGTATAACTAACAAACTAATAACCCAATTAGCTCTTCTTTACTCAAGGAAATTCCGCTGATTTAACTCTTACAATTCCCCGGCCATTTATCAGATGCCAGTTGCTGAAGTCCTGTGGCGCGTCCATACCATCACCGTCAAGAATTTGTTCAGGCGTTCTTATTCGTACCGGTTTATCGGTATGAAATTCTTGCCCGGGCCGGTTTCTATCCCAGTACAGTTCATCGCAATACAAGGTGTCCCCTTTTGTATTTATTACTACCACGCTATCTTTTAAAAAAACTTTGCTCTCGTTTGCAATATACTTGGCATAGTGCGCGTCCATCGTGCTTTCAATGTGTAAGCTATCATCAAAGAAGTCGGCATGGATGGTTTTTGTAAATTCAATAAATTGAGGGCTGGCATCCTGGTGGCGCAACATTAAAGGCGCAGTAATTTTTGATTTTGTTTGCGCACCTATGGTGTAAATGATGGTAACATCTTTGCCAACTTCCACTCCCGGTGTTTTGGCAGTAACTTTATCAATATCTTCTATAGAATTTTCGCAGGATGCCATAAGGATACAACCCACGATGCAGGTAATTTTAAAATAAAAACTAAGTGAAAATTTAAAGTGGTTCATTAAAGAATTATTACGCGACTACAAGATAGGCCGATGCAAATTAATAATCCGTGTCCATTACAGAAGTTTTTATCTCTTTCTAAAATTTGTATATCGAAATTAATTTTAAAGGGTATTTTTTGCACAATAGAATCGAATATTTATTTTATGTTGCCAGCATTATATTTGCTGATTGCATAGAGCCCTTTAAGAATTAAATCAGGTTCAGCAAATATCTCATTTTTAAGATGGAGCTTAAAATTATCGCTATCCCCACCGGTTAAAAGCACGTTAATGTTCGCGAACTTTTCATTATAAGCGTTAATAATTCCATCTATTTCTGCCGCCATTCCTAAAAGAACACCACTGAGGATATTAGTGCTGGTATCATAAGCTATCAATGGAAAATTCCAGTCAGAGACTGATCTGTTCACTTTTATTAATGGAAGTTTAGCGGTATAATAATTTAGCGCTTTGAACCGCATTTCCATTCCCGGCGAAATACTTCCTCCTATAAAACTATTGTACTTATTAATAAAATTATACGTAATACAGGAACCCAGCGCAATTACCAAATTGTTTTTTCCTTTATGAAAATGGACGGCATAAGCTGTTAACGCCAACCGGTCTGCACCAATGGTTTCAGGCTTTGCAACGGGTGTGCTGAATGGAAGTTTGGCTGAAGCGTCTAATTTCAAAAAAGAAGATCTCTCCGACAATATTTTTTCAATTTCAATATCGTGGTTTATAACCGAAGAAAGAATCGAATATCCCGGCTTGTACCTACTCAGCAT
>JAHEZA010000231.1 GCA_023251335.1 Chitinophagaceae bacterium
TGTCCCAGCGTATTAATAACACGACCCGCCAAACCATCACCCACTTTTATGGAAGCGATTTGCCCGGTACGTTTAACGGTTGCACCTTCTTTTATGTCTCCGCTTTCTCCCATCAGCACTACACCCACATTATCTTCTTCCAGGTTAAGTGCTATGGCTTTTACGCCATTTTCGAATTCAACCAGTTCGCCTGAACTCACATTATTCAACCCGTAAACACGGGCGATACCATCACCTACCTGAAGTACTGTTCCTATTTCTTCAAGATTGGATTCTACATCCAAATTACTTAGTTGGCTTTTTAGAATTGCCGAAATTTCATCCGGTTTAATGTCAACCATATTATTATCGTTTTTTTTAAGGCTGCAAAGGTATGCAAACGAAAAACAATTTCAAAAGGAAAAAAGGTCTGAATATGCCATTAAATGAGGAAATTTAATTGAACCTGCTTGTCGAAAATGAAAGCTAATTTCGAAAATAATCACTTGAAAAAAATGGTATTAGTGAAAGGGAGTTTCTGTCTTTTCATCGTCACTTTACTGAATTACCGATGAAAAATCTTTGATTATTCATTTTCTCAACCAGGCTTCCAATTGTTTTCTTCTCAAACAAATTATTTAACTGGCCTCTGATTTCTTTATACTCTGCATGCATGGGGCATGGATTCTTTTGTGAACATTCGCGTAAACCGAGGATGCATCGTTTAAGAACGCCTTCGTCATTTACGGCTTTTAAAATAGCAATTGCAGGTAATTTTTTAGCCTGCGCCGTAAAATAGAATCCGCCATTGGGGCCTCTCGTTGAACTTACAATTTTGTCCCTGGTAAGCATTTGCAATATTTTTGCTGTAAAAGGCTTCGGAGAATCAATGGCCTTGGCAATTTCGTCAATTCCCAGCTTATCATCCCTGGTTCCTTTTTGAGCTATATAAATAGTAGCGCGCAATGCATATTCGGTAGTTTTTGAAAACATGTATCCAATTTATTATACAGGCAAAGTAAAAGGAATTCTTTTTTTTAAGGTGTAAATATTTTCAGGAAACAAAATCTTTTATTACCAGCGCTTCGTTATGAGCCTCATCTTTTGCCGCATATATTAAAGTCACAGGTCCTTTTTTCAGGAAATCTTTCAAAATTGAAACGGACTCTTCATTTTCTTTTAATTCTTTCAAATATTTTTTTATGAATTCGTTCCATTTTGCCGGGTCGTGGTTAAACCATTTCCGCAGTTCTGTGGTAGGTGCGATCTCTTTTAGCCAGAAATCCAATGCTGCTTTTTCTTTGGTAACACCGCGTGGCCAGAGCCTGTCAACCAGGATGCGTGATCCATCTTCTTTGCCAGGCTTTTCATATACCCTTTTGATTTTGATATTCATGGAAACTATTTTTAAGATATTTATGCTGCTATGGAATCTCCTGAACTTCTTCGTGTTTGAACCTTAACGTATTTGTAATGGAATCAACATTTTCATGATGATAGATATAGGTAGGGATAGAGGTTTTCATAACAATAACTCCCGCATTATTTATCCTGTCAAAAAAATCTCCGTCGCTTCCCAATGGCATTTTCTTAAATCCGTTAAAGGAAATGGCCACTTCTTTTTTAATAAAAAAAGTACCTCCTATCTCACATTCAGACAAAGGAACCATTTTGCCATAATCAAACCTGTCAGTCACATATTGGCTTCCGATTATATTTATTCCACCGTGCAAAAACTCAATCCCTGGATTATTCATTAATATAAGTTTTCGCCCTTCAAGATGCGTTGGAGCGTATTCGTCGTCAGAATCTAAAAAAGTAATAAATTTTCCGTTTGATAGAAAAATTCCGGTATTCTTTGACATCGCGTAACCGGCATTTTCCTGATAAATATAGTTGATCTTATTTCCACTTTCCAGGTAAGGTTTTATCAAATCCGCTGTATTATCAGTACTTCCGTCGTCAATAATAATGGCTTCCCAATTTGTCTCTGTTTGTGCAATCAAAGAATCTAATGCTCTTTTTAAAAGAATACATCTGTTATACGTGGTTACAATGACTGAGAAAAAAGGCAAAACAAATTCTTGATTTATTTGTTCGTTCACTGTCATCATATGTTGGGAAAAGATTTTCAAAATATAGGTTACAAATTTACACTTAATTTTCTGTGTAGTCAGGTAAGCAGTTTCGATTAAAGAAAAGAAAAAAGGTTTTTAAATGCATGGCCTATGTGAAATACGCGTTGATAGAATAAATTTGCATCAACTATAAAATCAAAAATAATGTTGGCAAAAACAATAATAATAACAGGCTCTGAAGGAAATCTCGGAAAGGCAGTTGTTAAGAAATTTATTGATGGAGATTATAATGTGATCGGAGTTGTTCACAAAAAACAAGATCCAAAAAAATACAACGGGAAAAATGTAGAAGAAGTAGAACTGGATCTATTGCATGAAGACAACTGTCAGAAATTTGTGGATGAAATCATTAAAAAAAATATGGGAATTGATGTGGCGGTATTAACTGCAGGGGGTTTTGCCGAAGGGGATATTGCTAAAACCAAATCCAGCGACATCGCGAAACAGTATCAATTGAATTTTGAAACCGCCTATAATATTGCCAGCCCGGTTTTTTTACAAATGATGAAGCAAGGCAGCGGAAGAATATTCTTAATTGGTTCGCGGCAGGGTCTAAATATTTTAAAGGGAAAGGGCGCGCTGGCATATGGTCTTTCGAAGTCGTTACTATTTCGTTTGGCTGAACTACTGAATGCTGAAGCTAAAGGAAAAAACGTAGTAGTAAGTGTTATTGTACCAAGTACCATTGATACCCCACAGAACAGGGAATCAATGCCTGATGCAGATGTTAGCAGTTGGGTAACTGCTTCTCAAATTGCAGACATTATTTATTTTTATTCTAGTGAAGAAAGTAGCGCTATAAGAGAACCGGTGATAAAGGTTTATGGAATGAGTTAGTTATAATTATGAACCCTTTTTCTGAAGGATTAAAGTACTCATACACCGCTGATCATTTACGTTTGTCGTTTTTAATGGTTCTAAAAATAGAAGATTGAATTCACTCATACATTCTGCCAGCAAAGGACGGGTTAATAAAAACCGCATAGAGCCATCTGGAATTTGATAATTGCCATTAGAAATTAATTTCACTTTATCTTCTATTCCTATATCGGATGCCATTCTTATGAACAAAGTACCCGTAGACGAAAGGACACGCAGCATCTCAGCCAACATTTGTTTGAAATGATCAATATCATTAGCAAAGTGCAATACTGCACTACAAATAACATGATCAAAATAATTTTCTTCAAACGGCAATTTTGCCAAATCAGCAACTTGCAAACGTGGCGACGGCAACGATTGATTCACGTCTTTCAAATGAATAATTGCGGCCTGGCTGCTATCCACTCCATATATTTCGAAATCGTTTTGCAAAAACCATTTCATATTTCTTCCACCTCCACAACCCGCATCCAATATTTTTTGGCGAGGCTGGTAACGGCCTTTCATGATTTGGTCAAGAAGATAAATATCCATTTGGCCAATTAATTCTGAAAGTAAATTATAGTTTTTGATAAGAGTTATTTTTTATTCAGAGAGTATTTGTCGAATCATTTGATTGGTAAATCCCCATTCGTTATCATACCATGCCATTATTTTGCAAAGATCTCCATCTACTACGCGTGTCATTTCCATGTCGACGGTGGAAGCAAAAGGGTTTTGAATAATATCGGTGGAAACCAATGGCTCATTAGAAACTGAGATCACTTTTTTATAGCGATCGGTTGCAGCTTCTTCTTTTAAAATATTGTTGATTTCTTCTGCTGAAGTTTTCCTTTCTGCAACGAATGTAATGTCAGAAATTGAACCAACTACTACCGGTGTACGAATAGCAATTCCATCGAATTTCCCTTCATACTGGGGTAATGTCTTGATCGTGGCAATGGCAGCTCCGGTTGATGCCGGTACGAGATTCATCGCCGCAGCCCTTCCCATTCTGAGCTTCTTCTTTGAAGGACCATCCACCAAAGATTGCGAAGCTGTATAAGCATGAATGGTATTTAAAATTGCTTTCTTAATTCCGATTCTTCTTCCGATAATTTCTATGATCGGGCTTATATTATTCGTAGTGCAACTTGCACATGAAAAAATAGCTACTTTCCCATCCTTAGTGTTTACACCGTGAACAACAGTAGGCGTATCTATACTTTTAGTTGGTCCGGAAATAACCACTTGTTTTGCTCCTGCATGAATGTGTTTTTCTGCATCCTCACGATTGGTGAAAAACCCGGTGCTTTCAATCACTGTATCAATCGCAAGATCTTTCCATGGTAATTCCGAGGGATTTTTTATTGAAAGATAACGGATACGCTGATCACCGACCTTTAAGTAATCTCCATCAACACTTACGTTTTTATCATAGATACTATAAACACTATCATACTTTAAAAGGTACGCTGCATTCTCAATCGTTAATAAATCATTGATGGCTACCACCTCAAGTTCAGGTGTATCCATAATTACTTTTAAAGATGCCCGGCCTATTCGTCCGAAACCATTAATTGCAATCTTTTTCATTTTATAAAAATTTATAGGTTAAACGGATTATTCGAAAAACTGAAAGCGGTATTATCCTCGCCTTCAGAAATCAAACCAGAAATGATGTAAACGTTGATCAGATTTTATAATAGCTTTTGATCCGTTATGGAATATTTAGGTGTGAGCTATTATTGTATAAACTCGCAGTAAATAAACAAAAAACACTGTTTTCTATTTTATTATAACCACGACAATTTAACTATAAAACCATTCAACAATTGGTTGTCACCCTGAGCTTGTCGAAGGCTATGCCAATTGTTTCATTTTCTTTTCATCAATGGCCTTCAATAACTGTTCGTAAGCTTTATTAAATTTTTGAACTCCTTCTTCTTCTAATTGTTGAGTGATGTCGTCAATATTAATCCCGTTATCTTCTAATTGTTGCAATTCCTGTGTTGCTTTCACCAGGTTGTTTTCCAAATGGTCCTGGGCTTTACCATGATCACGAAAAGCGTCAATGGTTTCTATAGGAAGCGTGTTAATCGTATCGGGACCAATT
>JAHEZA010000232.1 GCA_023251335.1 Chitinophagaceae bacterium
ACGCTGTTGCAATCCTTCCTGGCCCGGCATCCAATAATCCTTCAGTTCATTTATATCAATATGGGGAGAAACTGAATAGGCCCACTGAAGTGGATTGGTGCCTCTTTCACCGGCTGGCCGGCTATTCGAATTATTTCTGCTCAAATCAATATTGGTACTTATCCTTAGTTTGTTGTTGACCTTTACAGAAGAATTGATATCCAGTGTATTTCTGAACAGATCCGAATTAGGAACTATTCCTCTGCTGGTCATATTCGAGTAGGAGAGTCGGTAATTAATCGCTTCAGAACTATTTGCTACGGAAATACTATTGTTGGAGGTAATGCCGGTTTGCACGAAATCTTTTACATTATCAGGATGAGATACCAACGGTATAGGAATCGGCTTTCCATTTGCATCAAGGGGGCTATTCCATTGCACAGCCGTGTAGCCTCTGTTCGTTTCTCCGCCGTACGTGCCGCCGACATCTTCCTGGATAAGGCCTCCAAAAGGATCTGTCAATATATTTCCCGTTAACTCAACGGGAATGGCAGAAAACTGACCTGAACCGTATTTGGTTTGCCAGTTCAGAAATTTATAAGGCATATCGAATACCGTACTTGTAGTGACTGAGACCGTTAATTTATTTAAACCACGACCACTTTTGGTCGTGATGAGCACCACGCCATTGCCGGCACGGGAGCCATATAACGCAGCTGCGCTTGGCCCTTTCAGTATGGTTACACTTGCCACATCGTCGGGGTTGATACTTGAAATAGCATTACCGAAATCTACCCGGTTATCAGTTCCAACCTCTGACACATTGTTAAGTGTATTGGCGATAGGAACACCATCAACCACAAACAAAGGTTGGTTATCGTTACTCAACGAATTGGCCCCACGAATTATCATACTAACAGACGAGCCCGCACCACCGGTCTGGCTGATAGAAACCCCTGAGACTTTACCCGCTAACGAATTCAAAACATTTTCCTGTGCTACACGATTGATGTCTTTGCCGGCTACTTCGCCGATTGAATATCCGAGTGATTTTTTTTCTCTTGAAATTCCCAGGGCTGTTACCACTACATCTGACAGCGCCTTTGACAATGTTTTTAAAACTACGTTGAGATTGGTTCTGCCGTCCAGCGCGATTTCTGTAGATTCGTATCCAACGAAACTGATAGTCAATGCAGCATTCGCTTTCGAAACCTTTAATGAGAATGTTCCATCCTCTTTAGTGGTAGTAACATTGTTGGTTCCATTTTCCCGAATGGTCGCTCCGCTTAGCGGACCGTTTTCATCACGAACAGTTCCGTGAATGATAACATCTGCAGACTGAAGCAGAAGACTTTTATGAGAGGACACTTTTTCCGAAATGCCTGAATGGTCATTCACAGAAGAAGGCACACGAGGGGTTCCTTCGCTATAGGCAACTGAAAATGTAAGGCAAAATACGATTGCCGGAAGAAACTTATTTATAAAGTAATTATTTTCCATAAACTTCGATTGAAGGATTAATTAAAAAAAATCGTTAGGGTTGTTTTTCCAAAATAAGACCTAAAGGTGCAGCGCCAAGTCCGGGAAATTCTACCGTGAGCGCCAGGTTTAACGTGTTACTGGTTATGCTATTGATCCAATGAGGATCTTTTTCACCTTTAGTTGAAATTAACTCCAAAACAGCATCATAAATGGTGAGGTCCCACGTGCCACTATTTCCCGCGACAGGAAGAATAAGATCGGTACATCCTGTAATTTCATAAGTTCCGTCCGCCTTAAATGAATAAATGTTATCCTGTGTGCACAATATGGCGTCGGCAATCGCGGGATTTCCGAGAGCCTGCCCAATCAAGGGAGCCAGGGCAATCATGCTTGTGCCAGCCGGAACCTTTTGGCCTCCGATCTTTACATCAACACTGATCACAAGATCCGTTTGTTTCCATGTCCCGGTTACCCATTCCTTATTTTTATTTGGGAACTTTTCATTTTCATCTGCTGTGTCTTTTTTACAGGATGCAAAAAGAAATATCAATAGTATCAGCAGCGAATACTTAACTACGAATTGCTTTTTTTTCATAATCTTTAGTTTAATGTTTTTTGAATCCAATGCTACGGCGTTTATTAAAAATTAATAATTACCAGTAAACCAACTTTTAATGTGAATTTGTATTTAGTTGTTTTAACGATAACCATGTTCATTCTTTTTTAATTTAATGGATCGAATTATCTGATACCCTGGCCTTCCAAATATTTGACAAGTTTTTCAGGATGGTCTGTTTGCAATCCATCCACACTTTGTTTCAACGCCTGTCCCCATTTTTCAGGTCCCTCGTCTTTGCTCTGCACGTCAAGCCATACGGCTATCTTCATCTTGTGCATCAAACTTAATTTCTCGTTATCATAAGCATTATCCACTACCTCCAAAGGCATTTTATTTAATAAGTTCTTTAGTTGAGAAATATCCAAGTTATCCGGAAGGCTTGCCATCAGCGGAACCTGAGGCGCAACATTTTTCCATTGTCCATATTGTTCTTCCTTATTCAAATAAACTACGATGTTATTTTGCATACCTGCATGCCTTATTAAACGATAAGTTTTCGGCACATCCGCGTCCTTAAAATCCAGGTAAATATTAATTCTTCCTTTACATAAATTCAATACACTTGTAAATTCGGGAATGCGATAGGTTGTAGTATCTTCTTTGTGGTTTGGGTTTAATTTCAAGTCTTTGATTTCACTATAATTTAAATCTTTTACCAGCCCTTTTTTACCTGTCATCCTGGTTATGGATTCATCATGCATTATCACCAGGCGGCCATCTTTGGTAGTGCGTAAGTCTATTTCTACATAATCCGCACCTTCTTTTATAGCATTTTCATAAGCAGCCAATGTATTTTCAGGAACTTTCAAATGGCTTCCCCGATGAGCTATTACAACTAATTTGTGTTTCGTTTTCGGTAGAGGCGTTGATTGCAGAGTCAAAAAACCTTGGCTAAAAGAAGAGGTAGTCAACGTATTATTGAGACCGTATGCGTTAACAAATAAGGTAAACAAAAATGTCAATGTTATAATTGAACCGTTTCTCATAAGTGCAATGAATATTTTTACAGACTTTCTGCGTGACTGATTAGCTGCGTCAGGCAAAAGTGCCTCACGTTAATTTATTTCGTTATTTAGTTAGTTGTGATATCGGCTTATAGAAACAGAAAAAAAATATATTGGGATTAAATTTTTGCTCCAGTATTTTATTACCATTTATTAAACGAATATAAAGTAGTTTTATAAAGCCTTTATTGCTGATATTGTCATAGGATTGTATCATTTTATCTAATGGCAAGAGACAAGAATAGCTACCGATAAGAAGGAGGAGATCTTAAAGAAATGATGAGTCAGATGGTTCGTCACCAGACGTCAACTTTTAGGTATCAATGCGGGGTTGATAACAACGTATTTGATGGATTCCAGCTTTTTTTCCCGCTGGTAAGAATAGGTGATGTGTAGCAATTCATCAGACGCCTGTAGCATAGAAGGATATGAGAAACTTCCTTCACCTTTTTTAACTTCCTCAAGATGTGTTTTCCAGTTCCATGATTTCCCTTCGTCGTCGGATAAATATAAGCTTATCTGATAACGTCCATCATCAATATCATTACCAATGAACGCCCATCTTCCATCATGAAGCTTTAATACTTGCACACTAGCCGTATTTGGAATTTGTGTTTTTTGCGCAGCAGTCCAGGTCATTCCTGAATCGTTAGACTCGCTGATTTGGACTCTTGATGGTGCATCTCCGTTATCGCGCATATAAGACACAATCGTTCCATCTTTTTTTTGAATCAATGAAGGTTGCACATTGCCTCTGCCAACTATGGGCAGGCTCGGGCTCCAATTTGTTCCATCATCATCAGAAATAGCAACTAATGAAAAATTAAAGCCATCAGAATACAATGGAAGCAATATTTTATTTTCTCCTAAAAGCAATGGTTTTATTCTTGTCATCCAGCCAATACTTCGTTTGCCTTCATCTTTACTTGCTTCTATAATCATCTTGTCGTATTGCTGAGCATAAGCTGCCCATGCTGATGTGCCGTCCGGTAGATCTTTAAATTTAGTTTTCACTTCCTCAGCAAAAATATCAGCCGGTTTTATTAGAATATTATCCTGCCAGTTCCATATAGGCGCTCCGCTATTATTGTAATCATTTGATGTTCTGTATTTGAGAATTGAATACTCCCATCGGTTGGCTTGTACGACAATCCAGACAAGAAATAATTTATTCTGGTGGTTAAGAAAGAGTACAGGATTACAATCAGGGATATTATAAGTATCCGCCATCAGAAATGGTTTGCTCCATGAAGCATCGCCTTTTTTTAAACGTGCTCCCATAATTTTTACATCATCTGCTGTCCGTTCCCCGCTGCCCTCAAACCATGCTGCGAGAAAATCCCCATTAGGAAGATTCACTAATGTGCTGCCATGCGTATGCAAATTCTGAGGAGCAAAAATAAGAATGCTTTTAACTATAGGAGATTTCGAAGTCGTTGGTTGGCTATATGAAACAACATTTGTTAATAAAATCAATGCTAATAGCAGCTTTATTTTTTTCATTGAGTTTGTCTTTAATTTATCTGTGCAATCCTTTTTCACGTAAATACTTTAAGAGGTTCGCAGGATAGTCTGTTTGAATTACGTTTACATTTTTCATTTCGAGTAACCTGTCATACCCAGCGTCCTTCTGTGTTTTTTCCATATCATCATATTTCCCCAAAGCGTTTAACCATACCCGAACATTATGGCTTCTGATTTGACCCATCAATGTATCGTTATAAAATTTAGTATCAACATGAATAACCGGAACTTTATAGTTTTTTAAAATATCTAAAACATCTTCCTTGTTATAAGCACGGGGCATTACGGCGATAGAATTGTCAATACTATCGATAGTAGTGGTATAACGATAATCATAAACAAAAAATAAAACCTGTTTTTGCATACCTGTTTCGCGGATCATTTTACAAACATTTATTGCGTCCTCTGTGGAATCTAATTTAAAATCAATATCTATCATAATTCGAT
>JAHEZA010000233.1 GCA_023251335.1 Chitinophagaceae bacterium
GGTTGGTATTTTGATCGTCACGATTCTTACACTGGGCTCTCAAAAGAAAACCTTCGGAGATTCTGTAGGAGTAATATCTTTTTTTGAAAATGTAAATGGATTACAAAAAGGAAATAATATCTGGTTCTCCGGTGTAAAGGTAGGCACCATCAAAAACATAACCATTAGAGGAAATGGGAGGGTAGAAGTAGATATGAATGTAGAAGATAAATCGGCAGCATTCATAAAAAAAGATGCACTGGCAAAGTTGAGCACCGATGGACTAATCGGAAACAAAATCATTGAAATTTATGGTGGTTCTCGCAGCTCCCCGGCGATAAGCCAAGGGGATACCTTAGGGGGTGAAAAGCTGTTAAGCACAGACGAAATGATGAATACCCTTTCTAAAAATAATGATAACATATTGGCTATTACAAACGATTTGAAAGTGATTACAAGTGGGATCGCACAGGGAAAGGGGTCCATCGGAAAACTTCTTACTTCTGATGAGTTAGCCGACAATTTAAATCATACAGTTCTTACTGTTAAAAAAGCTTCCGAAAACCTGGAGAGGCTTTCGGCAAATATTTCGAATTATACCTCCAGTCTTAATAACAAAGGATCTTTTGCCAATGACCTGGTGACCGATACTGTCATTTTTAACAAGCTCCGCGGCACCATGTCGCGGCTTCAGAATGTGGCAGACAGCGCGACACAGGTGATTGGTAATTTGAACGCAACCACTAATACATTGAACAACGGATTAAGCAATAAAAATACTCCCGCGGGCATGTTGCTTAATGATGAAGAAACTGCGGCTGGCATGAAAGCCACGTTGCAAAACCTGGAATCTGCGAGCAAAAAATTAGATGAAGACCTGGAAGCTCTTCAGCATAATTTTTTATTCAAAAAATATTTTAAAAAGAAAGCAAAGGAAGATCAGAGGGTTGTGTTGGATACATTGGTGAATTAATATTTCAAATAATATTTCGTTTTCCCCATGATGTTTTACTTCTGCCCTTTAATAAATATCAATTAAAAGTTAATTAAACACGACACGTCACTTCATTATTTTACTTTTGATCAAAATCATTTTTTATGAAAACAAAAAAAATATTTTTATATTTTGTTTTCGCTTTCAGTGCGCTGGCTTTTCAACAATGTAAAGCGCAACAGCCTGAAAACTGGACAAAGGAAGAACTGATAGCGCCTGCTGCGTTAGCTCAGAAAATTGAAGCCAACAAAGATCTTCCGATCATTTATTGTGTTGGCCCAGGCGTAGTGGTACCGCATTCTATTGATATTGGAATGACCAGGGACGAACAGAATCTCCAGAAATTTAAAGATGCCATTGATAAGCTTCCAAGAGGCACAGATATTGTCATCTATTGTGGTTGTTGCCCTTTTGCAAAATGTCCAAATGTACGCCCGGCTGTAGCTGCATTAAAAGAGATGAAGTTTACTAATTTTCATTTGCTGGATTTGCCCGACAATATTAAAAAGGACTGGATAGCCAAAGGATACCCGCAGGTAAGCGCAGAGTGAAGTGATAATCCCGATAGCCTATCGGGGATGGACCGGAAATGGTGGATGCTTGCACAAAATCAGCTGGACCTTCTGTTTATTAATTGAAGATAAAAATGAACAGACTGTAAGCAAATCAATAAATAACCTGTATTCTTATTTAATCTGTGTTATCGGCTTTATAAATTAAAAAACCATGTGTTAGAAATAATCTCAGCAATATAACATCAAACCATAGAACAATGAAGTGCTTAAAACCTTATTTATTTTTATCACTAATTTTTTTTTCAAATATTTCCAGGGCGCAAAATAACGACATGACGGATACCAGGCGCAAGACAGAATCTTTCGCACGGTTTCACTATGGCACGCTACGGGCGGATCTGGCTACATTTACTATAGCCGGCCTCAGTGAAAGTGTAAATACCATGCCGCTGCAAAAAATTGATTATACGTCTCTCACGAACAACGCCATTGTCTTTGACGGAAATGGAATAAAAGCCACGGTAACAATTTCGATGTTTGATCCGGCAAAACATAAATTGCAATATGATGAAAAATATTTAATACAAATTGACAGACATACTTTTTACGGAAATTACGGAAACATGCCGCGCACATCTATAAGTGACGTTTCCATGATCGTTGATCAGGATACGGTCGCCATTCCTCCGATAGCTTATGCTGATTTACACAATTTAAATTTTACCTATTCCGATAAAGGCGTAGAACGCACAAGGGACGGCATTTTTAAATCAAAGGACGGCCATACCATTTATTTGTATCTCTTTAGCAATGATAATACCGGTAGCTATGAAGTAACCTGGATCATACAGGACAAAAAATATCTGCGTCGTGTTTTGGATTATGATATTATGTAAAAAATTTCTAAAAAATCAAAACCAATGTTCCGCCAATAATTAGCGCAGCGCCAACGATTGTTTTTATATCCATCGGCTCGCCAAGAAAAACAAAGGAAAGTAGTAAGGCAAACGCTACACTCATCTTATCTACCGGAGCTACCTGCGAAACTCTTCCCAATTGCAACGCTTTGAAATAAAATATCCATGAAAGCCCCGTGGCTACTCCCGACAAACAAAGGAAAATAATGTTTTGTTTGGTAAGTGAATTGATGGTCGAAGTGCTACCACGAAAAAAAGCAATCCCCCAGGCAAGAATTAAAATTACCACTGTTCTTATAGCAGTTGCGAGATCTGTATCTACGCCTTTAATTCCTATTTTGGCAAAAATGGCTGTGAGCGCGGCAAAGAAAGCAGCAAGCAAAGCGTATATCCACCACATAATTTTTCATTTTAGTATGAATGATTTGCTTTTTGAAATGAATGTAAGGTAAATATAAATTGGTATAGAAACCGGTCAAATATTATCAGTCGTTATATCTTTTCAGCGCGATGTAAAGAGAATTTTCTTTAATTGATCTCTGCAAAATCGTATAGCAGATACGATGCAGAAAAACGGTTAAGAAGATTTTGAGACGAGGCTTCCCGTCACTTTTTTTGTAAAATTAAAATACCAATTATTTGTTGTTTTACTGCGATTCCGCTCAAAAGGAAAGGAAGAAAAAAACCCGATTTGCGCAAAATTCTTTTTCCTTAATAAATAAAAAAAAGTACTACTTCTGCACGGTAGTGCTATTCTCGTTATCCACCCAACTTTTCAATTCGGGGCATGATTGATAGTTCTTATCAATATTTACATAAAACGTAGAAATTTTTTTATTGAACCATTCTTCCAGTGCATCATTCTTTTTTTCTTCCACCGCCCGCTGGGCTACCTTGTCATAGTCATCTCTCAGATTTTCCCGATGTGGCTGCGTCTCACTTTTTATAACTACTATCCTAACTGCTTTTTTTCCGGCAGGATCTGCATATTCTGTAGGTGCAGAATATTCGCCCACCTTTAATTTTTCAAGCATCTTTACCAGATCCTTGTCAGAAAGTTTATCGATACTTAATGACGTATTGCCACTGCCATCGTTTGCGGAAATAAGGCCACCGGTAAATTTACTATTTTCGTCTTCGCTATATTTTGACACGGCCTGTCCAAACGTAAGTGTACCATCAACCAGCTGCGTTCTGACCGAGTCTAGTTTTTCTTCAGCGGCTTTAATTTCTATAGAACTTACCTGCGGGATTTTTAAAATATGCCTGATAGTGGCGTCATCACCACGGCGGCTTACCATCTGAATAATATGGTATCCAAATTTGGTCTTAAATACGTTGGAGATCTGGCCATCCTTCAGGCTGAAAGCTTTAGAGAGAAATACGGGGTCCCACTGCTTTTCATTTCGGTTTATCTCATACAAACCACCGTTATCTTTGCTGCCAGGATCGTCAGTGAATAGGGAAGCCAGCACCTCAAACTTTTTGCTGCCGTTTTCAACTTCCTTTTTATATTCGTTTAATTGATCTACTGCATAGGTTTCGACATCACGGCTGGCCTTTGGATAAACTACTATTTCCCCAATCTCAAGTTGCGATTCAATAAATTGAAGGCTGTCTTTGGGTATTTGACTGTAGTAAGCTTCCACTTCTTTTGGCGTGATCTTGATATCACCTACAATCTTATCCCGTTCTAACTGGGCTAATTTTTGTTCGCGAAATACAGGCCCGAACTCTTCCTTTAGCTGAAATACTGATTTTCCTGCTATCTGCTCCAGCACTTCTTTTGTGCCATATACGCTAATGAAATAACGGATCTTATTATCAATTTCAGCATTTATCTCCTCATCCGAAACAGGAAGAGAATCAACTTCTGCCTGTAATACCAGCGCTTTCATTGCAAGGGCCTGTTGTAGCAGCAAGCACCCAGCATTGGGCGGAATCTGCATACCTTGCCGTTGCATGTCATGTATGCTATTATCAATATCGCTTTTTAGAATAATTTTATCACCTACAGTTGCAATTATTTTATCGGCAATTACTTTTTTTGTTTGAGCAAATAAAGTATGAGTTATTGTCAGGATAAAAAGAATAAACAAGCTTTTTTTCATCAGAATTGATTGTGTGAAAATTTCAGTACTATGACGGTTACTGATATCTTGTGCCAAAAATACGCCTGTAAATCGTGAGTTAAATTTTTGGAAAGTTAAAAGTTAAAGCACTTTTGTTAAAGAACAAATTTAAAACGGCTTTTATAAAGTTCTTTTTATTTCTATTTCTTCGAATGCTTCAATCATATCGCCGGTCTTCACATCGTTATAGTTTTTCACGATCATTCCGCACTCCATGTTATTGGTCACTTCTTTTACATCATCTTTGAAACGCTTCAAGCTTCCTAATTCGCCGGTATGGACGATAATACCATCTCTCACCAGACGAATACGATTGTTCCTGGCAATCTTTCCTTCCACTACTATACAGCCCGCTACCGTAGCTTTATCAAATTTGTAAGTTTCTTTTATTTCTGCAATGCCCAACACTTTTTCCTGGATTTTTGGTTCCAGCATACCTTCCATTGCGCTCTTTACCTCGTCTATCGCATCATAGATAATAGAGTAGGTTTTAATTTCCACGCCTTCATG
>JAHEZA010000234.1 GCA_023251335.1 Chitinophagaceae bacterium
ATACGGCACTAAAAATTTTTAATCAATTCCCTGTTCTTAAAAATAAAAAAGAAGTATCTGGCTATTTTGAAAACACTGATAAAAGATTTGTGTTGGGATTAGGAGGTACCAAGGATAGAATGCTTTTGAAGGACAAACTGTGTGGATTGGCGGGGAATTGAATTCAGTTATTTCCAGAAGAGCGTATATAAGTAAATATGATACTTTTCTTGGCGAAGGAGTAAATATTATGCAAAATGTAGCTATTCAACCTTCAGTGAAGATTGGAAAAGGATGCCTGATCAATGCAAATACAAACATACATCATGATACTACCATAGGGGATTATTGCGAATTAGGCCCTTCCGTAATAATTACAGGCCGCTGTATAATAGGCGATTTTACATTCATTGGCAGCGGTGCCATACTGACGCCGGGAGTAACAATAGGTAAAAATGTAATAATAGGTGCCGGTGCTGTTGTTAACAGATCTGTTAATGATAATGTTAGAGTGGCTGGGGTACCGGCCAGTCCCATTTCCTAATAATTTTCTTCGTGCAATCCTTTTGATTTAAAAGATGTCCACAGTAATAAAAGTAGAAAGCCTTTCAAAATTATATCGTCTTGGCAATACGGGCACAGGGTCCTTGGCGCATGACATAAACAGGGCATGGTACCGTATGCGAGGTAAGGGAGATCCTTATATAAAGATAGGAGAAGAAAATGACCGCGCTGTAAGAGGCGCCAGTGAATACATATGGGCATTAAAAGATATTGATTTTGAGGTAAGTCAGGGTGAGGTACTTGGAATTATCGGGCGTAATGGCGCAGGGAAAAGCACATTGTTGAAAATACTAAGCCGCACTACATCGCCTACCACCGGAAGCATCAAGATCAAAGGACGTGTAGCTTCTTTATTAGAAGTAGGAACAGGGTTTCATGCCGAACTTACTGGCCGTGAAAACATTTTTTTAAATGGAGCAATTCTGGGAATGACTCGGCGTGAAATCAAGAGCAAATTGGATGAAATAGTTGAATTTACTGGGGTAGAAAGATTTATTGATACACCTGTAAAAAGGTATTCATCGGGGATGTTTGTACGTCTTGCCTTTGGAGTAGCTGCCCACCTTGACCCGGAGATTTTAATTATAGATGAAGTGTTGGCGGTGGGCGATGCAGAATTTCAAAAGAAAGCGTTGGGGAAAATGAAGGATGTTAGTGGGAAGGAGGGCCGTACTGTTTTGTTTGTGAGCCATATTATGATGGCGGCCCAAGCTTTATGTACAAAAGTTATATACTTAAACAATGGATTATTAAAAGAAATAGGCAATACAAGAGAAGTGATTAACTCTTATAGCGTACAGGATGGTGAAATTAAAGGAGTAAAAGTTTGGAATCGTAATCGTGCGCCTGGAAATATAGATGCAAAACTGGTCTCTGTCAAAATTGTGAATCCATCCGGCAATGTTTCAAATTATATTGAAGATAAAATAATAGTCGAAACTGAAGTTATGATATTGCGAAAGGATCTTTCACTGAATGTATCCTTATCATTTTATGATGAAAACGATTATTATATTGTAGCAGCCCCTTGTCCGGACAGGGGTCCCTATAAAACGGGCGTTTTGAAATCGTTGTGCACAATACCTGCAAATTTTTTTAATACCGGAACTATATTTGTAAGTGTGTTATTGGTTGGAAATGATTATAAGATAATAACTCAGGTTGATAAAGTATTGAAAATAGAATATTCGGAAAGAGGTGAAATGAGAAATGGATATTACGGATATTGGGGCGGAGTAGTGAGACCAAATTTTGAATGGGAAAATAGAAACCTGTAATTTTCGCCTGACATCTACTGATGAAGAGAGTTTTAAAGAAAATATTTAATAAAGCGGGGTTTAGTATTCATAGAATTATAAAGAATCCATCGCGATATGATATTACAAAAAAAAGGAGTTTTTCGGGTTTTGTAAAAGATGCTGATCATCCGTATGATCTTTTGATTATTGATGATTTTCTTCCTAATTCGTTAGGCTCCTGGCGATCGATAGAAATGGCTACCTATTTGAAGATATTTAATAATGTACAACTTTTGTGCTTAAAGAACTATTATTTTAAAAAGATTTATCCTATAAATTATGAAGAGGACAGGAAATCGTTTCTTTCAAAGTATAATTTAAATAGCACAAAAAATAATATCATTGGTATTGATTCTCCTGACCGCATTAACGTAAACGCGAGGCTGGGATATTGCTTATTCATCAGTAATCTGAAAGTATCGTTTCCTCTGTTTGAAAAATTTAAAATTCCTTTCTTATTTACTTTATATCCTGGCGCTGGTTTTAGATTTTATAACAAAGAGAGTGATAATTTTTTAAGAAATGTAAATGATTCACCCTTGTTCAGAGGTGTAATAGTAACTCAGCAAAGTACTTTCAATTATTTGGTTGACAGGGAAATAATTCCTGAAAATAAAATACATTTTATTTATGGTGTTCCCAATCAATTGACGGAATTTAATTTATTGAATCCAAAAAAATTTTATAAGAAAAACAAGTCTACACTTGACATTTGTTTTGTAGCTACAAAATATACAAAATTTGGAATTGATAAAGGATTTGATGTTTTTTGCCAGGTAGCGCACCGGCCCTCAAAGAAATATAATTTCGTGAAGTTTCATGTTGTGGGTGGTTTTGGTAAAGAGGATGTATTATATTCGATTCCTAAAGACCAGATCAATTTTTACTCTTACCAGTATTTTGAATTCTTTAAAGATTTTTATTGTAATATAGATATAATCCTTTCTCCGGTGAAATCAAGTGTATATGGTGAAGGTTCATTTGATGGATTCCCTACGGGAGCAGTCACCGATGCAGGTCTATTTAATGTAATGATGGTATCTTCTGACCCATTAAATGATAACAAATATCCGGATTTTAAGAATTGGGAAGAGATGATTATTGCGGAGAGTAACCAGTATGCAATATCAGATATTGTTGAAAAAGTTATTGAAAATCCTTTGTTGATAGAAGAAATAGCCACTGCCGGCAAAAACAAATTAATGACATTATTTTCGAGGGAAAATCAAATTGATAAAAGGGTGGACTTAATAAAAGAAATTTTAGAGGAATCTAAGAAATGATTTTCATGACTGTAAATAATGAGTTTGGTTCGTTGATTAGGACTAATAGTAAGTATTCTGACCGATTCAATTGTTTAGATGGGCAATTACACGATAGTAAGGAAATTTCTTTTTCTAACCGAAACAAAACGCGAAACGAATGAAGATAGATTTAATAGCCGGCGCCCGGCCTAATTTTGTGAAGATCGCACCTATTATCGAAGCAATAGAAAAAGCTTCAAAGAAAGGGGAAAACATTAGTTACCGCCTTGTACATACGGGTCAACATTATGATAAAAAAATGAGTGGGAATTTTTTTGAAGAACTGAATATTCCTGCGCCACATATTAACCTTGAATCGGGTAGTGGAACACAAGCGGAACAAACTGCTGCGATAATGATGCGCTATGAAAAGGTATTAATGGAATGCAGACCCGGTTTAGTTTTGGTAGTAGGTGATGTAACTTCTACCATGGCTTGTTCGATTACGGCAAAAAAATCAAATAACATAAAAGTGGCGCATGTAGAGGGAGGAATCCGTTCCGGGGACCTCACAATGCCCGAAGAAATTAACCGGATGGTAACTGATGCTATCACCGATTATTTTTTTACCACTTCGCAAACAGCCAATGAGAATCTACGTAAATCGGGAGTAGGAGATGAAAGAATTTTTTTCGTCGGAAACACAATGATTGATACTTTACTAAAAAACCGATCAAGATTTATTAAGCCTCTCATTTGGGAAGAATTAAAATTAGAAAATGGAAAGTATATAGTAATAACTCTTCATCGTCCTGCTAATGTAGATGAGGAAGGAAAATTAAAAGTGCTAATAAAGGAGATAATTAAAAATAGTCACGATCTTCCATTGGTATTTCCAGTGCATCCGCGAACAGCGAAGATCTTTGAACACCTTGGAATTGTCCATCCGAAATTACACACAATAGAACCATTAGGTTATCTTGAATTTAATTATGTAGTAGAGCATGCCAAAGCAGTAATTACAGATTCAGGGGGGATTACCGAAGAAACCACTGTGATGGGTATCCCCTGCATGACATTTAGAGATAACACAGAACGCCCTGAAACGGTTACTATAGGAACTAATGAATTATTGGGTACTCACCCAAAAGCTATAAAGCCTGCAATGGATAAATTATTCTCGGGCAAGTGGAAGCACGGGGAAATTCCGGAACTATGGGATGGGCATACTTCGGAAAGAATAGTAGAACAGTTATTGAGATTTATAGTCAATTGAATTATTTGAATGAGATTCCAATAAATTTCCCGAAATTATTTCAAAACTAATATCTTAAAATTTGGTTAAAAGTAATAACTTATCTAATTTAGACAATTATTTAGGTTTGGTACCGAAGAATCCGTCCTGTATGATATAAGTCTTTAATTTAAAATATACATTATTATTGAATTAGAAAAAGACTTTATTAAAATTTTGAGATCTAACAATAATCGATTGAAACCAAATTAATCTTTATGAAAACACTTCTACGCGTTTTTAATTTTTTGGCTATTGCATTTTTTTGCCTTCTTTTAGGAGAGGATTTGAATGCTCAAAATATTTGCGTTTCGGGTAACACTATAATCCCTTCTGCGATTCAAAATTATTGCGTGGGAACTACTCCTTCTAATTTGCTCACTGCCGCAATCACCACCAGTGGCAGCGGATCGAATGGGAATATTACTTATACGTGGTATAGTAGTACAACCAATAATAATACGGGCGGAACAGTTGTTCAAACCCTGGCTACTTCGACTACTTCGATTACAAATACCTTTACTCCTCCAATTACAAATGCAGGTGTACTTTGGTATTATTGTACTGTTTCCAATGATGGTGGAGATTGTGCAGGTACGAGTTTTACCACTTCAGCAGTCCAGGTTAATGTGAATACCCTGCCTAAAATTTT
>JAHEZA010000235.1 GCA_023251335.1 Chitinophagaceae bacterium
AGAAACAGAAGACAAATCCAATTTTATAAAAAGAAATAATCAGATGTAAATGTAAATGTGGACCTTTAGCCCTTCAAGCGTCAATTACCCTGCGGCGAAATTGATCGAGCAGTGAGAGGAATTATAAACTTAAGTGGCGATTGGAATGAAGAAAAAAAGCTCTAAAAAAATTATTACTGAAATAGCATAAGAAAAGTGGGAAATTTACTGGAGTTTCCCCAAAATCCAATCGTCAAATTATGGAGATGCTGAATAGGCAACGGTTTTAGCAAAATTATAAGTGTAATCTCAGTTTTTTAAAAAGCATTCAGCTTACCTGCCAAAATTTCCTTGAAAAAAGATTCCCCTAAAAAAGATGTTAGCGATATTAAAGTAAGTAGTGAAAAGAATAATTTCATAAAGTTATAAGTTTAGTTAGGTTGAGTTCTTCCAATTCTCAAATCTTTTGCCGTCCGATAATGTCATAATTATAAATTCAGTCTTGCTTTTTTACAGCTTCTTTTGCTTCTGTAGGTTTAAGTGTATAAGGAACATTTGCAAAGCTTACTACAAGCCATTTACCCGATTCCTTACTTAAAATGTACATACCTAAATTACCAACCCTACTAATTTGGCGAACTATAGCCATCGCGACATCAGGCTTAATAAATTTTATCTTTTCGAAAGTTATTGTCTTGTAGCTATCCATTCCAGGACCTGCATGAAATTTGATAAGTTCCTCTTTCATCGTTTGTTTTCCCGTACGCCATTCAGCAAAAGCATTTATGTGGTCTATAGAATCATCATAAGCAGAAACCATTTTGTCAGCGTCATGAGTATTCCACCCATCATAAAAACGTGTTATCACCTCTCTGACAGCGCTATCTTCTTTAGAGTTTCCTGGTTGACCAAATACAATACCCGCACATAACGTAAATGTGAGAGACAGGTAGAAATACAAGTACTTTTTCATACAATTTATTTTTATTTAGGTAATAAGAATAACAATTTTTCAATCACTAATACAGTCAGAGAAAATTACCGCCAACAAGATTTCTTCATCCGGTTCAATCATCTTGCAATGCTATTTGTCGCGGTCCCTGGTTACCTGGAAACAGAATAACAGCCATAAATTTATAAACCCCCTAATCCCTTTTCAAACGCCCCTTAGGCCGTGGCGGGATTGATTGAGCAGTCGGTGGAATTCTAATCTTAAATGGTTGCTCCAAAGAAATTCTTTTTACCAGTGAACGAAAAAATATTGAAGATTTCTATTTGCTCCGGAACCCAATGAAAAAAATTCTCTTCGTATTTTTTACTATTTACAAACTGAAAATTGCTTAATTAACGTGAGTTCGATGTAAGAATTTTTAAAAATTAGTTTACAAAGTAAATAATTTATTAAGCTATATAACACTGATTATAAGTAAAATGTAAGCATATTTTAGTATCTTTATAGTGCAAAAACAAAGCCTAAAAACATGCTTACATCCGACCAAATTACTGAACTTTTCTTTCTTGTTGATGAGTATTGCATCCTTTTTGAAAAAAATATCAATCAAAATCTTATTAAGGTTTCTTCATCCACTGACAAAAGGTCAAGAAACAGATCTTGCGCTTTATCAAAAAGTGAGGTAATCACTTTGCTGATTGCTTTTCATCAATCGGATTACCGTACGCTGAAACACTTTTACAAAGATTATGTTTGTGTTCACTTGCAAAAAGAATTTCCGTCCCTGGTTTCTTACAACCGGTTTGTAGAACTTCAAAAATTATCGGCTTTACCATTGTTTATGTTTGTTATGTCTCATTGTATAGGTGAATGTACCGGCATCTCCTTCATTGATTCCACTAAAGTTGCCGTGTGCAAAAATCAACGTATCAGCCAGCACCGGCAATTTAAAAACATCGCCCAAAGAGGCCATACTTCCACCGGATGGTTCTTTGGTTTTAAACTGCATATTATTATCAACGATAAAGCAGAAATTATCAGCTTTCAACTTACCAAAGGAAACGTGGCCGACAATAATGAAAACCTGCTCATAAAACTTTGTAAAGACCTTTTCGGCAAACTTTATGGCGATAAGGGATATATGGTTAAAGATTCTGTTTTTCAAAAGCTTTTTTTTGATGGCGTACAACTGATCACCAAAATAAGAAAAAACATGAAGAATAAACTGATGAGCATCTATGATAAAATCATGCTGAGAAAAAGAAGTGTGATAGAATGTGTGATGGACAGTCTCAAAAATATTTGCCAGTTAGAACATTCAAGACACAGAAGCATTCACGGTTTTATTATCAACATCTTCTCAGCAATCGGAGCCTACCATTTCATGCCTAAAAAACCTTCCCTGGCAAGCCATTTCGAAACAGACAACTCTTACTCCTTGCAACTTTCTCTGTAAATTTGACATCGTTATATCGAACTCACGTTAATTTATCTAATTATGTGATTTTTAATTATTCAAGAGAAAGTACACTTAGAGTAGATATTTCCATTAAATTTAGCTATGCCATAAGTTTTACAGAAGTAAAAAAAATTGCAATGGAAACAATTGGCTCTTTTGAAAAAGGTTTGAAAATGCCGCCACCGCGCATTGGCATAGATAAAATAGAAGCTGACGGCTACACGATTATAATCAACACCTGGATTAATTCACACGGGCTACAGGATACAAGATTGGAATTAAATGAAAAACTTATGAATTGCTTTGAGCCGCTTTTCAATCCAAAAAAATAATAATCATGATACAAAAATTTTAAGTAATCCAATGCTGAAAGGTAGTTGCCAGCCATAAGAAGACCCCAAACCCAACAATATCCTGTAATGAAGTTTCAAAAGGCCCGGCTGTTGTGGCGGGATCGAATCCCAATCTTTTAGATACCATCGGAATAATGGTACCCATCAACCCGGCTGTAATCATAGAGCATATTAGTGCTCCTCCGATAACAAGGCCGAAGGGAAGATGTTTGGCCCAGACGGCCCCAACCGTCCCCAAGGCGATACCGCATGCAATTGCCATCAGAATCGAAGTTGTCAGTTCCCTACTCACTGATTTAAAAATATTATGACCACCGGGTAATTTAGCATCCACTGCCCGCACAGTAATCGCTGCTGCCTGTAATCCCACGTTGCCGGAGATAGCTGAAATCACAGGCATAAAAGAAGCCAGCAAAATTACTTTTTGTAGAATTGCATCATAGCGGTGTATCACGAGGCCAGCAACTAATTCGATGGTCATTGTGACGAGCAGCCACGGCACTCTCAGTTTCGCTTCCTGGAAAGGTGAAAGTTCTGCCATTTTCTGGGCATCAGTACCCACCGCTTTTGAATAAACACTTCTAAGTCTTGCGATCATGACCTTTAGTAATTCATCAACCGGAATAACACCTACTAAATTATTATCCTTATCAACTACTGGCAAGGTTTTAAATTGATATTTTGACAGCAACGCTGCAGCATCCATCTGAGAATCAGTTGCTTTGATACACACCACATTTTTTTCAATTACGTCATCTACGTCGTTACCATCTTCATGAGTAAGCAATTCGCGAATAGAAATAACGCCAAACATGTGAACCTCTTTACTGTTACTATTCTCATCCACTACAAAAATATCTTCAGGAACTTTTTCTTTTAAATCTGTTTGCCGAATAATATCTAACGCTTCTTTTACTTTTTTTCCCTTTGGTATACGCAAATATTGCGAAGTCATTAATCTGCCTGCCGAATTTTTGGGATACACAATACGTTGCTCCGCGTCAGTGGTTACTTTTTTCCGGGTTTTGCTCTCTTTTAAAATATCTTTTTGTTGTTGCTTTGGAGCATCGGCTAAAACTGCTGCTGCGTCTTTTGGTTGCATTTTTCGAACGAGTTGTTTAACCTGTTCAGGTTCCAAATGTTTCAAAATTTTTTCGGCCAGATCAGGGTCAATTAAAGCCATTACATCGGACGATAACGCAGGAGGAATTGCTTTAAAAGTATCAATAGCGTCCTCTGTTTCCAATTCCTCAATAGCCAGTGCAATATTTTGAGCGTCGTAGCTTTGAACCAATTCCCCCAGCGCAGAAGATATGGGTTTTTCTTTTTTTTGAAATGATGATTTCAGCCGTCCGGAAAGTTCTTTCCAGGCATGATCATTCTTCATATATTTTCTGAATTTAGTAAAGCATGTACTAAGTTTAATACCAAGTTCTATACCCGATTTCTAAGTCACGAAAACACTCCAAAATCTAAAAAATATAATCAGTTATTTTCGCAATTGATCAGGCGCCGCTTGTTATCATTTACTTTTTCTTAAGATCTCAAAAAGAACTTCAATAGCCTGGTGTGTAAAATCCAGTTGTACATTCCGGGGCTTTGTACAGGATGATAAAATCTTCTTCGATTCAATAACCTTCTTCCCTTTTGCAATTGCTACATAGGCAAATAATTGCTTTATATTTTTTTCGGGTACCGGGCTGGCGTATCCCGTTATGCCAATGCCAAAAACAGACTTAAAAAAATTGCAAACTTCGCTGGCCATTTCTTCAGAAACGTTTTGCGAGACACAATTAACTGCTATGGCATGGGTCGGTTCCACCAGCAGGTGTCTGCATTTTTGGCCAATATTATAAGTCGTTATTCCGCCCTGAAAAAATGTAGTAGCGTTATCTGCCAGGGAAAAAGCTGCTTGCAGATTTCCTGAGGTCACGCTTTCTGCCACAGCAATGGTCGATCCCTTTTTTTGAAGTAGTTTACCGGTTTTATTAATAAGATTGATATCAAGACCCGTCATTTTTACTTTGTTGATCGAATGATAAAGACAATAGCGATGCGGCGGTATCCTCCAATGTTGTAATTACATTCGGCTTTATTTTTTTGAGGATAGTATGAATCCATTCCGATCTTTTATATCCATATTTTGTTTTTGGATGCAAAAAATAGTCCAATTGCAAAATTGAGACATAAGATTTCCTGGCTGTAGATAATAAAAATTGTATCAGTTATCATTTAGATGTTCAAAAAAAAAAATGATCAGCAAATGCTC
>JAHEZA010000236.1 GCA_023251335.1 Chitinophagaceae bacterium
CTAATTATTGTGCCGGCAGCGACACTACGGGATGGGCTTACCAGTTTAATTATGTATGCAAAGATGATGGCCACCAGGTTCCTTTTTGGTGGAACCGTTTCATGCAGGACAGCCTATTCAAAGCACATTTATATTGCCGATGGACGGAAGTTAGGGCTACAGTGCTAAGTAATCAAAATATCGATCATTGGATAGATTCGATTTATAACGTGGTAGGTGAGGCAGAAAAGAGGCATTTTACCCAATGGCCCGTTTTAGGGAAATATGTACCGCCTAACCCGCCGCCAATTCCTTCCACGTATGCCGGGGAAATCAGCACATTGAAATCCTGGCTTGCTGCGAGGCTCTCATGGCTTGATCGCAACATAGAAAAAGCGGGACCGTGTGCGGCCCTGCCTACTGATTCCAATGGTAGCTTTGAAATAAAAGTTTGGCCTAACCCGGTAAGCGACCCGCTAAATCTGCATATCATATCTTTTAAAGATCAAACAGTTCAGCTTGTTATTGTTAACACGATTGGGCAGCGTATACTTCAATCTTCTGTACCTCTGTTAAGCGGTAATAATACGACGCAAATCAATACAGGCAGCTGGGGCAGGGGAGTTTATATCATCAAAGTATTTTCAAATGATGGTACTAAAAAAACGTTCACTATTGAAAAGTAAACGTTGTTTTTTTTATTTTACAGCAGATCGATCTTTGTCCAATCCTTGGGTAAACGTTTGGTAATAATGACAGTAAATCAACAAATTGCTATAATTCCTATTTTATTTTTAAAGAGAAGCTTTGCAACGTTTTTGAAGCTTTTGTTGTCCATGTAAGGGAAGTAATTTTTTGAAGTTTATTTATGAAGAGTATCTACTCATTTTTTTTTGCTTTATGCATTTCTATCTTTTCTTCCACTGAAATAAATGCACAATCCTTTGTATCACTTTCAACTGGTATTTCAATGGATTTGAATAATGCCAATCATTCTTTTTTATCATGTTCCGATAACACTTCAATGGAAACCTGTTGCTAAAAAAACATCCCCGGTTTTCCTGGAATTAAATTATAATATTCCCATAACGGTGAAAGGAACCAGTAATGCATTCACGTTAAATCCTGGCTTGCCAAAGGAAGTAACGTTGGAAGAAAATATCCGTGCTTTTGTTTTTACGGCGAGTATCGGATTTAGGATTCATTTATATACCAATAAGAAAAATAATAGCTTCTATTTAAACCTATTGCCAGTCGGCATTTGTACTCAAAATTTTAGAGTAAGCTACAAAGATTACAATAATGAGGATTACGAAATGTTGAACCCGGATATCAACTTAAATAAAGGTGGCTTTGTAATGGGCATGTCAGGTGTTTATAATTTTCATAATCGAAACCAGGATATGATGATCATGCTTCGTGTGCAGCCGCCTCCATTTCAAAGCAGGGGCGATTATCCATTATCGTACAACTTTATAGCGCCTTTGCAATTAACTTTTGGCTATAACTTGTATTATAATAAATGAAAATGAAATTTAAAACATACATCCTAAAAACCTGCCTGCTGATTTTTTGTTTCTATGGCTGCGGCAAAAGGAATTTTTTTCCTGATCCTGATGATCCGGGCCTGAGTATTTTAAGTTCAAAAGGCTTTAATGTGGCAACTTCATACATAAATGACACACCTTATATAAACCCCAAAAGAAATATTCTGTTTGGTGTCTTGAACGACACGCTGAGCTTATTTAAAGTAGTTACGAATGGACCATCTGACACCCTTAGTTTTTCCTGGCCGATTGAATTAAATAACGGGAGCGATACTTTTTATAATGCTCCATACCAAAGAATTGCTTTATTAATGCCCATTGCAAAATCTTTTACTATCAGGGATCTTTTGGCGTTAAATGGACAGCAATTTAATGCAAATACAAATTCTGTTGTATTGTTCAATTACAACAAAATATTATCAGGTAATTCGAATATTTATTTTGTGAGAATTAATTGGAACTTATCTAACTCAGATAAAAATCAAATTATTATTTCCGGGCTTTTTAACGCTAATATTGGCGATAGTATTTTCATTACCAAAGGACGGTTTGATTTTTTGGTTAGCACCGATAATCTGAATTTTTGATAGTTCATTGAGTGTGAAATATCGGGAATAAAAATATTTGCCGGCAGGAAGGCGTTTAATTTCTTCTTCCCTGGTAAATAAGAATGTATTGAATCAGCATCGTAATAGAAGCAAGCGCAGCAACCACATAAGTTAGCGCCGCCCACCTTAAAGCATCTTTTGCTTTTTCATGTTCCTGTGGTAAAGTGATGTGTGAGGAATTGAGCCATTTTAAAGCCCTTGATGATGCGTCAAATTCCACTGGCAAAGTGATCACCGAAAATAAAGTAGAAACTGCGAAAAGGATAATTCCGATTAATAATATGGTGGGGTTGCCGCCACCAAAACTGAACAGTCCTAATCCAATTAAAATAACCCATTGTGAAAGATTGGTGCTTATTTGAACGACCGGCACCAGTGCGCTTCTGAGTGAAAGCATAGAGTATGCAGTAGCATGCTGAACTGCATGGCCACATTCGTGAGCAGCCACAGCAGCGGCGGAGATATTTCTCCCTTCATATACATCAGGGCTCAGATTTACAGTCTTTTTTGAAGGATCATAATGGTCACTCAGAAAGCCTTGAACGGAAACTACCGAAACATCGAAAATACCATTATCATGCAGCATTTTTTCAGCCACTTCTTTTCCGCTCAATCCACTGCTGGTAGGCGTTTTAGCATATTGGGCAAATTTGCTTTTCAACCTGAACTGAACCAGCATTCCAATGCCCATAAATAAAAAGGAAATGAATATAATTGAGATAGGCATAATTAAAAATTTAACCTAAGCCAAATTTACTAAATTATCTCTTCTCAAAATTAAATATGACTAAAGAAGAAAAAGGTTTTTGGGGTAATTAGGCGTCTCTTTCCTGTGCCCTGAGCCATCGCTCGGGTATTTCATTATTACTGGCAAATAGATAATCGTTATAGCTACAGGCGATCATTTTCTTATTAGGAAGTTGCATCCACCATCTGCCTGTTTTTTTGCTTTGGATAAAAACAGTACCTGTTTCAGCAAAAACGGTATGGTATTCATTAAAATATTCTCTGTTGTCTAAAGCGGCTTCTTTACGGCTCTTACTTTTCCCATCGATAAAATACCACATCATTTGCGCAATTTGTAGCGCCGTAAGACCATCAATATCCTTTGAAGCATCAAAGCCAAAAATCCCGAAAGTCGAGAGGATATTGCTCATTCCTGCATAACGGGAAAGGGTACATGCTTCTTCACCGCTAAAACCATTTGGGCTGCAAACAGAAGCAGGTGCATCGCTGTGCTTTATAGCCGCAATATCAAAACTAAGCATATCTGAATTTCTTATTACCGGCTCCATTTCTCCTAAGTTCTCTTTTACAGTGCCCACTCTAAAGCAATCAAACCGAAGTTTATCAATAGTCTCCAGCATCTGTGGATTTACAAAATAGCTTTGGAATCCAATGTGATTGTAGTGCCTTACCATGTTTGGCTCGGATGTAAGCATTTCCATTAAAAAATGTTCACTGTTCAATGGCGACTCGCTTCTTAAGTCAATGGCCGCATCAACGACAGTTGCATCAATGATTTTATTCAATGACTTATAAGAAAAATATTGTCCCAGTGTATTATCATGAGACCCTCCTAATAGAATTACTATTTTATTCATCTGCAATAAATCTTTCAATACGATTGATATTGCAGAATAGCTGTCGCCTAATGATGCGCCGGTTTTTATATTTCCGATATCGGCTATAGAAATTTCGTTGTGCCAATAATGCAATTGATAGAACTTTTGCCTTACAGCATCAGCAGCATTTTCTTTTGCTGTAAAACCCGCTCCGCGGAATTCATTAATCCCGGCGATAACAATATCAACATTTTCCAGCTCTGGAAATTCTTCTTCATAAATTTTAATAACACTTCCCATCTGGCTACCGTTGTAAGCTTTGTTGTCGTTCAAAACTGCAACATTCACGGGAGATAAAAATTCGTGCAAATCGTACATCAATTTTTTTGAAGCAAACCTAAAAGATTAAATTCAAAAACTAGGGAATGAAAAAAATTATTTTTGAGGCCTTGTTAATTCTTCTCAGTAAAGAAACAAAAAACAGGAATTTGTATTTTATGCATGACTGGATTAAGTTTGGTGTCATTCTGAAACTAGTCCGATTAGTGAAATGGATTCCAGGCACAAAAAAAATGTAAAACTTTATTCTAAATACCTGTTCTCATTATCTTTGCCGCCTTATGGCAAATGAAATCAATAATTTTAGCGAGATAATCGCGCATTGCAAAGAATACGGTTATATTTTTCCTTCCAGCGAAATTTATGACGGGTTAAGTGCGGTATATGATTACGGGCAAAATGGTGCTCAGTTAAAAAAGAATATCCGCGATTACTGGTGGAAAAGTATGACGCAGCTCAATGAAAATATTGTAGGCATCGACGCGGCAATTTTTATGCATCCGCTTACGTGGAAAGCGAGTGGGCACGTAGATAATTTCAGCGACCCTATGATTGATAATAAAGATAGCAAGAAGCGTTATCGTGTTGATCATTTAATAGAAGCGCATGCTGAAAAATTAGCCCTTGAAGGAAAGAAAGAAGAAGAGTTTGCTTTATTAAAAGCGATGGATGAATTGCTGGCTAAAGATGATTTTTCCGGTCTGAAAAACCTGATAGATGAAAATAGAATTGTGTGCCAGATTAGCGGTACCAGCGACTGGACAGACATCCGTCAATTCAATTTAATGTTTTCAACAGAATTTGGATCTACGGTTTCCAGCGATGCTGAAGACAATAAAGTGTATCTGCGTCCTGAAACTGCGCAAGGGATTTTCGTAAACTTTCTGAATGTACAAAAAACCGGA